>JAOUFJ010000002.1 GCA_029858255.1 candidate division WOR-3 bacterium
AGGGGATCAACTCACTATTCATTCACCCCCACCTTTATCCTCCCCCATCAAGGGGAGGCAGGTTAGTAAATGATAGGGGATCTACTCACTATTCACTCACCCCTACCTTTATCCTCCCCCATCAAGGGAGAGGCAGATTAGTAAATGATAGGGGATCTACTCACTATTCACTCACCCCCACCTTTATCCTCCCCCATCAAGGGGAGGCAGGTTAGTAAATGATAGGGGATCTACTCACTATTCATTCACCTCCCTTTGATGGGAGGGGATCATGGGGAGGGTGAATCGCTTTGACTATTGACTCTAATACACCGTCGGTATTCCTGAGCACATCATTGTTCCAAAACCGTAGAACAGTATAGCCTTGTTTTTTGAAGAAATCGTCCCTTGCTTTATCGCCCTCTTCTTCGGAATGCTGTCCGCCATCGATCTCAATGATAATCTTTTTCTCATAACAAGCGAAATCAGCAATGTATTTGCCTATTGACTGCTGTCTGCGGAATTTTAGACCCAACTGTTTGTTCCGTAATCTGTTCCACACTCTTGCTTCTGCTTGAGTCATGTTTCTACGCAATTTCTTGACAATAGATTTCCTTCTTGCGTTCAGTTTCATACTCACCCCCACCTTTATCCTCCCCCATCAAGGGGGAGGAAGATTAGTGAATGCGAGGAAATATAGTGAGATGGGAGGACGTCTGGCTACTTCTTAATACCTTCCTTGGGTTTGTAAGGTTCGCTCATCCTGTTACTCTCGTTAATTTCGTTAGGTTCGTTAATTTCGCTAGTTCCTTTTCTCATCTTCATATCCTCTCATCTTCTCAACCTCTCGGTTGTTCAGAGCCAGTGTTTTCTTTTGAAGTAAATCAACATTGAAATTCCGATGCTGGCCATGATCGCCAGCACGCCGAAATATCCCCACTTCCAGCCAAGTTCGGGCATAAACGAGAAATTCATCCCGTATATTCCTGCGACAAAGGTCAAAGGAATGAAGATCGCGGCGAATATGGTCAAGACCTTCATCACTTCGTTCATCCTGTTACTGATGCTCGATAAATATATGTCGAGCATTCCAGATACCATGTCGCGATAATTCTCTATGGTATCGATGACCTGGATAGTATGGTCGTATACATCACGCAGGAATATTTCGGTGGATTCCTTTATGAGACTCGATTCCTTCCGTGACATGCCGCTTATTACCTCACGCAGCGGCCAGACCGAGCGCCGTAAGAATATCATCTCTCGTTTCAAATAGTGAATAGTCTGTAGTGTTTTCGCATCGGGATTTGCTATGAGGTCTTCCTCCAGCCCTTCGATTTTGTCACCGATCTTCTCAAGGATCAGGAAATAACTGTCCACGATAGAATCCAATAAGGCATAGGCGAGGTAGTCGGCACCCATTTTTCTAATGCGTCCTTTTGCATTTCTTATGCGTTCCCTCACCGGATCGAATACATCACCCTCCCTTTCCTGAAAAGAAATGACATAACTCGGACCGAGCACGAGACTGACCTGTTCAATTCTTATTACATGTTCTTTTTCATCGAATGAGAGCATCTTGAGCACAAGGAAAAGGTAATTTTCGAAATCCTCGATCTTAGGTCTTTGTTCTGCATGCATGATATCTTCGAGCAAAAGGGGATGTAAACCATAGTTATTGCCGATCTTTTCTATGATATCGACGTCATGGATACCATCGACATTAATCCAGGTTACAGTTGGTTTGTCTTTGAAAGGAAAGCATTCCTCAACTTTCGCGATTTCTTTTGATTCAATGGCGGACTCATCGTAGTCAATTATTGTGATCTTGACCTTTTCTGTCTGTTTATCCCCTACATGGACAAGCGTACCGGGTGGTAGCCCAGCTTTGCGTGCTTTTCTACTGCCGTATTTGGGCATCCTCACTCCTTTATAGATTATATGCACAGTGTAGATGAAATCAAGGTTTTACTGACAGAAACACGTTCATTGACAATGGACGAACCAGAAATATACTATCGGAAATGAAGTGGTGGCTAACGCTACGAACTATCAAAACCGGGACTAAAACGCCGGATTGGGTTTTCAAGTATAAGAAATATGTCTACGGTGTAACTTTCTTCGCACTCTTTCTGATCATTATCCAATCGGGACTGAGGTGGCAGCTGCCGAAAGTACTTGCAGCTGCATCGACGATACTGGACTATGTAGTGTTTGCGGCCTATCTTTTTGATGCATTGCTGAATTTTTACTACACCTTTCCAAAGAAGCACTATCTGCAGAGGAACTGGCTTGATCTTCTGGTCTTTGTGCCATTTGTTTTGAACATAGTGACACCGCGTGCAGGTGTCGGTATCATTGTCATACGCAATATCGCCGTTATCGTCAAAGCCTTTACGAGAACCAGAAAATTCTCGAGCCTGGTGCGCGGTGTTCGTTTCAACACTACCCAGGTTATTGCGTTGAGTTTCTTGGGAGCGATCCTCGGTGGTACCCTGCTCCTTACCTTTCCCGCGGCCACGACCGATGGACGTGGCGCGACCTTCATAGACGCGCTCTTCACGGCAACCTCGGCCACGTGTGTGACCGGTCTCATCGTTCAAGACACACCAACCTATTTCTCCGGTTTTGGACAGATGGTGATACTGGTTCTAATCCAGCTTGGCGGACTGGGTATCATGTCATATTCGGCCTTTCTTGCCTTGCTCTTCGGTCGGTTTACGCTCGGTCAGAAGGGTATGCTGCAGGATATGATGGATGAGGACAGAAATGTTTTGAGCATGATCATATATGTGTTCAAGATGACCTTCGTGATAGAGTTTGCAGGCGCAGTCGTTCTCTTTCTACGGTGGGTGTTCGTTTTCAAAGACCCTCTCCAATCGATATACATTAGCGTATTTCATTCTGTTTCTGCCTTCTGCAACGCGGGTTTTTCTCTGTTCTCTGACTCGCTGGAAGGTTATATCGGCGACCCGTTGGTCAACTTCATAATCATGGGATTGATAATCTGCGGCGGTATTGGCTTCATAGTAGTTTACGAGATTACGCAAAGGATCAACAAACCGCGACGTTTTCTGTCCACTCACTCAAGATTGGTCCTGACGACATCAGCGTTGCTTGTGATTGCGGGATTCATAGCCTTTTTCTTCTTCGAGTTCGACGGTGCATTTCTGAATTATCCCGTTACTGCCAAGATCTGGGGTGCACTGTTTCAGTCGGTGACGCCCCGAACTGCTGGTTTCAATACTATCCCGATCGCATCACTATCCGCGATATCACTTACTATCATGATGATACTGATGTTCATTGGCGCATCGCCCGGTTCAACCGGTGGTGGGATAAAGACGACTACCTTTGCCATACTACTGTTGTCGCTGAAGAACATACTACAAGGAAAAGCAGATATAGAAGTGTTCAAACGGACTATTCCAAGCACGGTAGTCTATAAGGCGCTTGCCATAGTCGTGGGTACCCTATTGCTCCTTACGTCGGTTTTTCTACTGTTGCTCGCTTTCGAGAACAAACCTTTTCTGCCGCTGCTCTTCGAAGCAGTGAGCGCTTTTGGAACAGTTGGACTGTCTATGGGGATCACACCGGATTTGACAATTATCGGTAAACTGCTTATAATCATATTGATGTATGGCGGCAGATTAGGTCCTCTTACCCTGGGTTTCGCCCTGACGCGCGTGCTGAGGAGAGAGAAGATCGAATACCCCGCAGCAAAGGTCATGATAGGCTAAAGGAGGTAATATGGCGCAATTCGCCGTTATCGGGTTAGGTGCCTTTGGTAGAAAGGTTGCAGTAACCCTTGCGGAAAAAGGCGCAGATGTCATCGCCATCGATAAAAACCGGGATAGTGTTGAGAGCATCAAAGAACAAGTATCAGCAGCGATAGTACTCGACTCGACAGACGAAGATGCGATGAAGGCTGCTGAAATCCAGGACGTCGATGCCGCAGTCGTTGCGCTCGGAGATAATCAAGAAGAAGCCATACTGATCACCGCGATCCTGAAAAAATTGGGCATATCCAGGATTTATGCCCGTGCAATCAATCAACTATATGCGCATGTATTGAAATCGGTCGGCGCGGATACGGTCATTGTCATTGAGGAACAGATGGGTGAAGACCTGGCAAAAAGGTTGCTGTCGCCCGAGATTTATCAACATGTGGTTCTTACCACGGGTCATAGCCTCGTCGAGATCGAAGCCGGACCCGATTTCATTGGTAAGAGCCTCAGGGAATTGGACTTCCGCAAGAACTATGGACTGAATATTATCGCCATACAGCGGAAAGTACCCAAGGTCAATGAAGACGGAAAAATAACACACACAGTTGAGGTGAACGATGTTCCGGGCCCGGATGACAGAATTAAAAAAGGTGATATTCTTGTTGTAGTAGGCGCAGATGAGAATCTTGAGCGGATGAGTATCTCTCAGAAGGAGAAAAAATAATTGCTGTCGAGCAAGGGTAAGATAAGACTCGTTCTCGTGGTCGCAGTTTCTCTTTCACTCGGGACTGCGCTCGTTTCACTGTTGTACATGAATGCGATGATCTCGCGCATCAACCAGATCACACTGAGGGATGCCAAACTCGTTGATCTGGGGCGGGATATTTCAATTAAGATACTCGACGCCCGCAGAGAAGAAAAGAATTTCATAATCTATTTGGATTCGACCTACATCGGACAGGCCTTCAAGCTGATCTCACAGATCGGTTCTAACGTGGAGGATGCAAAAAGGATCGCTCCAGAGCATGCGGGCAAACTGGATTCGATCAGTCTCTTCCTTGAGAATTACAGGAGCGATATCGCGGTCCTTGCAGCAACATTCCAGGAAGACCCGCGGGCTTTATCCATGTTACAGAGACAATTGGTCGACTACGAAGAACAATTGAAGAAGACAGTTAGTCGCAGCTCGAAGGAAGATTCCTTACCCGCCTGGTTGTCCGATCTGAATGTACTGACGCTCGCTGCAACGACAAAACTCTCGACAGAAAAGGCACGTCTGCTCACCGAACTCAGGGAAACGAGCACAGCCGTTCTCAGCCTCTCCGGACAGATTGTGGCGCAGGCACAAACAGATCTTGCCAAGCACAGCGAGGAAGGAGTTCGTTACGGATTCAAGGCACAGCGAAACACCCTGACGATTTTTATTATTACGTTGCTGCTCCTGGCATATTTGATAATATATTTCCCCAGATATGTGTTGCTGCCCTTCCAACGGATAACAAGAACATTAAAAGCAATAAGCAAGGGCGACGCCGGACTCAAACTCGCCGGGATGGAAAAAGGCGGCGAATTCAGTGAATTGTATAATGCCTTCCAAGATGCGATATTCAATCTAAAACTATATAATGATCTGAAAACAGAGAGAATTGTCGAGCTTGAGAAGCAATTCCGTAGTACCATTGAAGAAATGAAAGAAGCGTGTTTGGTCCTGTCCTACGACCTGAGAATTGTCTACGCCAACAGCGCGGCCACGAATCTTCTCGGTATGGATGAGGAAATCATCGGGAAGAATCTATCTGAATTGCCGGCATTGTGGAAAATCCTCGAATCGCCTTTGACATCGGCGGATAGTCAGCGACGGGTCGAAACGAGCGGGAGGATCAAGAAATCAGATCTGCGCAAGAGGAACATAACAGTTATCTCATTCCGCAGCAAAGCAAATGATGCCACGATGAGGGTGGTCATAATCAAGTAAGGTTAACTCAAAGAACTTCAACCAGCTCAATCACCGGTGAACTCTATTTTACAACGTGCGAAATCTACATTTTTCGCGCTTCTGCGAGAAGAAGCAGCAAGAATTCTTCGAAGACTTCGCGATGCTCGTTAGTATAGAGCACGAATCTTACTCGCCTTACATAGCGTAGTCCAGGTATTGATTCCAGAATAGTCCTGACCGCAATCTCAGCTGCCGCTTCGAGTGGATAGCCGAATGCTCCGGTGGAAATTGCCGGAAAAGCTATCGAGCCCATCTTGTTCTGCTCGGCGATATTCAGCGAATTTCTATAGCAATTAGCCAGCAACACAGCAGCCGGTTCATCGTGTCCATACACGGGCCCGAGACAGTGTATGATGTTTTTGTTAGGAAGCTTATAAGCACCCGTGATAACAGCCTCGCCCGGTTTGATCGGTGCGAACTTCTCACACTCGACGGTCAGTGCTGGTCCTGCCGCGCTGTGGATCGCACCGGCGACACCACCACCGCTCTGTAACCGGGCATTTGCGGCATTCACAATTGCATCTATGCCCTTCTGGGCGGCGATATTGCCTTTTGTAAATTCAATTGTGACACCACTGACCATCTTCTTCATCAAGATCTCCTCAAGTTAATGAAATCGTGTCATGTATACGCCAGCCTGCATCCTCAAAGACTGCGTATATCACGCGTTCTACAGTAAACTGTAAAGGTTTGAGCTGCTTTTGTACCGTTGCCCGGGCTTTTAACAGGTCCTCAATTTTGTCAAAAGCACCTATGGTAAGGTGCGGCACGTAGGCAAGCACAGAAGGGACGATGTATTTAGCGAAAAGACCATGCATTCTCGTATTGATCTTTATTAGATTGCCACCATTTTCGGGTTTCAACCAGAGTATAGATTCATCGCGGACAAAGGTTCCCAATTCACGAAGCTTGATTTCAAAGGGCTTGATATCATTCAATTGATTCTCGATATCGCGGCGCGATTTGTTCCAAATCTCTTCTGGTATGAAAGGGTACAAAATCGTGATATGCGGTGTTATCATACTCTCGTAGGCTTTGAATACACGCCGCCACATGTTTATCTCGTTTCTTATTTCTGGAGGGGGTATTACCACCAATCCTGTTTCGTTGTCCCTTGGTTCTTTCATAATTAATATATTACATTTAACTTTAAGGGTACCATATAATCCGTTGTTTCACATGATTAGATGCGATAACTTCATGCAAAATCTTAATATTATTCATTTCAATAAACAGTAAAAGCGATCCGGTCATTTGATTCGTTATCTCCTTCTTTGGATAACGCTTCGAGAATATGTTTACCCCGGGTTGGTTGCCACAGGAACTCAAATGGGGACTGTTCAATCGCGATCGCTTTGCCGTCCAAGATCAGTCGGACTGATTCTGTGGAGTCAACTGTTCTGATCCTGAATCTGATGCTCTGTGATGCTATAGATACCTGAGGATCGATCCTGAAGACATCACCTTCTCCCGGATTGAGAATGGTCAGTGTCCTTGCGGTCTCGTGTGCGTTTACTCCGTTTCTTCTGTGAATTGCAGCCATCGATCTATCTTGTTCAATCCCGCGGCAACTATCGACTGGAGAAGTTCCCGGAAGAAAACTCTCTTCGATCTGATTGGGACATGTGGTACGCGCGAGGGCTCCAGTACGTAAGCAGATGTGTCTTTTCTCCAGTGTGGTCGGAGGACTGAATGCTGTCGGGTATTCATCCCTGTGTAATTCGATCATGACGTCACGGAATAAAGGCGCAGCGCCTGTTATGCCGGATACACCCTGCATGGGCGCGCCGCTGAAATTACCCACCCACACCCCCACGACGTAGTCGGTAGTGTATCCAATGCACCAGTTATCGCGGTAATCCTTGGATGTACCGGTCTTTACCGCACAGACAAACGGTAAATTCAACGGACTGTCCGTTCCAAAAGCTTTGAACCTGCCCGCGTTGTCGGAGAGAATATCGCTGATCAGATAAGCAACCTCGGGCGAGAACACGCGCTCATCTGTGTTTGTGTCGGGCGCGACCGCCTTATCTCCGCGACTGTAGGCTTTACAGACAAAACGAAGCTCTCCGATACGACCTCCCAGCGCAAGTGCACGATAAGCATTGACTAATTCACTGAGCGTGACCTCACCTGCACCAAGACTCAGCGACAAACCATAATGCTTAGCACCTCTATCCAGACCATTAAAACGGAGTTGCTTCAGCAGAGTGTAGAACCGTTCAATCCCAAGTTCTTCGATAAGGTAAACCGCAGGTACATTGAACGATGATGCTAATGCCTCACGCAGTCGAGTTGGACCATGATATTTCTGCCCGTAGTTCCTTGGTACGAAATTGGTGCCGTCATGGAGGCGGAATTCAATGACCGTATCCGGTAAGAAATCTACTAAAGACATACCCGATGTTAAAGCCAGCGCGTAGAGGAAGGGTTTTATGCTTGACCCGGGTTGTCTTGGAGAAATACAGCCATTGACCTGGCCTTCCTTTGCATCAAAATAGTCCTTGGACCCTACCATGGCCAGGATCTCCCCGGTTCTGACACTAGCGACCATAACTGCTCCTTGATTCGCACTGTAGCCACGCAGTGAACGAAGCGTAGTGCTAAGCATTTTCTCAAGGTCGGTCTGCAGACCCAGGTCGATCGTTGTCATGATTCTTGTGACATTATTCATACGCATGGTAGAAATACGGGTAAGTACATAATCGACAAAATGAGGCGCTTCGAAATTGATCCTACGGTCTACCAGGTTGATTTCCTCTCGTGACGTAATATCGTGAGTTTCAGCATCAATGAAGTGTTGCTCAAGTAGATAGTTTAGCAGTCTTTTGCGTGCAACATCTACGCCTGCAAGACTAGTATAGGGATTCATGAGCGCTGGTGCCCGGGGAATTACCGCAAGCATACAGGATTCGCCATAAGAGAGATGGCCGGCGCTCTTTCTGAAATAAAATCGCGACGCGGCTTCGACCCCGTAAGTCTGATTACCATACGGGGCCCGGTTCAGGTAGATCTCCATTATCCGTGACTTTGTAAGGTGTAGCTCCATTTTCAATGCATAAATTATCTCCAATATCTTGCTTAGCACGCTCCGGCTCTTGAGATTAAGGCACATCTTTACCACCTGCATGGTGATGGTCGAGCCGCCTGATACTATCTTTCCACGTGCCATGTTCAAAAAACATGCTCGGATCAGTGCAAAAGGATCCACGCCATGATGGAAGAGAAACCGTTTATCTTCCCTGAGGATCGTCGCTTTTATCATAGAAGGTGAGATGTCGTTGATTGATACCCAGACGCTTGTTTTGTAGTCGTGCGAGAGCACCTCGCGTAGCAGTTCGCCGTTTCGGTCGCAGATCTGCTTTGAGCAGAAATCCGTTGGATAAAGTTGGTTTGAAGGAAGCGGTACTATGATAAAGATAACCAGTGCCGCAAACAGAACCGATAATGGATACTTCATTTCCCTTACTGTATGGTCACGTGACCCTGAGTTGAATTGCCGAACACTTCAGGTGAATACATTTCCTGCACCTGGGTCTGGGGACGGAGGAATTTGCCCTCGGATGCCGCACGCACAAAATATATCTTCGTGTGCTCACCAGCGAAGAGTTGTTCGGCGAAGAACAACACTCTATCATCATAGAATTCAGTATGGTCGAATCCACCCCACCAATGCCCTCTCTCCTCGTATCTGGCTTCCATATACTGTTCCCTTACGCCACGTGATTCCGTTGCCATGAAGGACTGAATCGGGGTGAAACCTGCAGGCACGGGATCTTCAACAACTGCGAAGAGTCTTGTTTCCGGAGTGACGACGTGGACGACAACCTTATATACGTCTCCTCTCTTGAACCGCCGCACGGGTTTGTCATCGACTGATAGTATTTCCTTCCAGACATAGAAGCCCCCGTCATAGGGGTACGGCTTTTCTGCCAGAGCGTATTTCATTCGTAGGGTGTAATAGACGCGACCGCTGCCATCCTTTATTATTCTAACCGGAAGAATGGTATCCTTCGGCACATGGTCGAGTGATATATTGAACTTCTCAGGCGCCAGATTAGTTCTGCCCTTGAAGGATTGCTTCACCAATTCTTCCACGCCAAGAAGTACACGCGCGGTGAAATCGGGAACCTCCCGTTCATATTTTTTATAATAGGTCAGGAAAGCATCAAAAACGAACGCGTTCTCATGAGTGGTTGGTTTGGTGCTCTTTGCTCTCTCCTGCACGAGCCAGCTCATCACCTCGCTTGAATACGGAAAGGATATGTCCAGTTCCATGAATGCCTGTATCACTGCGGCGGTAACCTTCGCTGGTGAGGGGAATGTCCACCCCCGTCCCATGCTTTCTTCAAAATGCGCGCTGGTATGCGATAACTTAATCTTGTTGACGAGAATGGCTCGCAGTTCGTTCTCGAAATTATTACCCATATCGAGCATGCGGCCTGCTTTGAGAAGCATTACCTTGCCGAATATACCCAGTTTATTGCGCCGTTCAAAGAGACGCGCAGCATACGCATGTTCATTTGTTCCCCAGAGCGCAAGAGAATACAGACAAAAGGCCTTCGTGGTCAGACGCGTATCTTCATCATAGGGATAAGTCCAATCGACATCCTGCCACCGTAACACCTCGCGCAAGAAACCAACGCCTTTAGTGACAACCTGCTGATCGACATGATAGCCTGCTTCCCTTGCACGGTGAAGAACATACAATGTATATGCCGACAGGTACGGACATGGAATGTTGGACTCTTTGAAATAGACGAATCCGCCATCACCTTTCTGGTATTCGGGGACCTTATTCAACACGGCTTGAACGGTGTCACGCAGTTCTTTACCAGAAACCGGTGCAAGCTTGAACTGGTCGATCAATTCGCCGCCTGTGATCAGTGGAAGTATCTTGGAGAGTATTTGCTCAAGGCAGTAGTAAGGGTAATTCCAAAGGAAATCAATACCCTGGTCCATGCCGGCAAGGAACGTGGGTGATAACGATATCTCGATTCCACCCAGGTGTTCGTCGATCTGTGACGGAACGACTATTGCCTCAAGCGATGAATCGATGGTCGAACCAGAGGTTGCCACGGCTTCAAACAGCGGTGGCATGATGACCGGTATTTTGAGTTTTAACGCATCCTTTTTATCACCCATACGGGATTTGAATTCGAATGTCGCTTCGCCAGCATTGCGTGCGTTGAACCTGAAGAGTATTTCTGCACTGCTATTCGGCATTAGGGTCATTTCCTGCTGTTTCGGCTCAAGTTGCTCAAGCCCTGATACGAGGCACTCAACAATGGCTTTCTCTTTCTTGTCAGTACGGTTGTGCAAGACGACCCCAGCCCTGAACTCGTCACCGACGCGCAAGAATCTTGGAATCGATGGAGTGATCATGAAAGGCAGGCTGACGACGAGCGTCGATTCAGCAGAGCCGAATTGAGAGTTTGCAGTCTGTACCACGGCCATTATTCTGAATTTCGTCAGATTGTCTGGTAGTTCGAAACGCACTCTGGCTTTACCATCGTTGCCCGTTCTCAGATTTCCTTTGTAGAATGCCGTTGCAATGAATTTTTCACGGTAAGCAACACCTTCGGCAAAGGCGCCTCCTCCACCTCTTTCCTCGCCCTTCTCGCCGTAGTTACGCTCACCGAGTATATTCACTCGTGATTCGATCGTCCTCACCGACAGCGACCTGGTGCCGTAGAAGTGATCGAACGGGTTTGGTGTCCTGAAATCTATGAGGTTGAGAACACCAAGGTCAACAACGAAAAGGGCAACGTCGCTGCCTGCTACGGTTTTGCCATTGTTATCTTTTACTACAAGATCCAAAGCAACAGTATCGCGTGGCCGGTAGTCCTTTCGATCAGGACTGACGCTCACCTGTAATCTCTTCTCAACGGCGTTGACCATCAGATTCAGGTACCCGATCTTGAATTGAGGTTTACCAAGGTCCTGTTCCTTCTCTTCATCCCAGGATAGATCCTTGACGCGACCCCGAAGCAGAGACACGCAAACATATATATTGGGTAGATAATGTGATCTTATCGGCAGTTCAATATAATCGGCGTTACCTCGCAGTACCTGAGTGAATCTATCGATGACGAGTTCCCTCTCGACGGTTACGAGGCATCGTGCGGAATCATAGGGTGATTTGACAAGGATGCGTGCAGTATCTCCGATCTCGTATTGCTCTTTATCGGCAACCATTTCTATGATATCATCATCCCGCATTTCCCAACCCGCATGTCCACGACCTGCCACGTAGTAATACCTGCGTGTGCTCGAAATCCTGCCCCGGTCATCCTTGCCATAGGCACGGGTGTAGTAAAAGCCCGGTGCATCGGGTATTACCGCGACGAACGTCTTTTCACTGCTCTTGATCTTGTGACTGGAAATCTTCGTGTCGACTTGCTCGGAAACCCACTCATATCGACCGCCTAGACGCGCTTTCTTTATCGACTTCCACTCGCGCCTGAAAACCTCCACGATAATGTTGCGACCGTCGACCTTTTCACCTGACGGTTTCACCGTTATGACATCAAGCTTAACGGTATCATCCAGAACGTACACGTATTTGTCGGTCTTCAATCCGATAAGATATTCAGCATTCAGCGCAAGCCAGTTCTGCTCCTTGCTTACCGTGGTCATATTTGGGGCCGTCACCGTTCCTTCCAGATAGATCAGTGATGGTGAGTAAATATCCTTTTGCGACAGCCGGGCCGATGCAGCATATTCACCTTTCTGATTGAGCTTGCCGGTTCCGGAACCCAGCAGTTCGCGCTCACGGTCTGCGTCGTACTCACCGAATACGTACCCCTTATGCGCGGGAAAACTCAGCCGATAGTGACTTCGTCTGATGCTCCAGGTGACTGCAGCATCTTTCATCGGCATGCCAAAGAGATAGTTGCCTTGTATTATGCCATTGAAGGATTCACCGGCGATAAAAGTATCCTTCTGTGCTGTTACATTGACCTCGAATTCTGCAGGCCGGTAGGCTTCAACCCTGAACGATCGGAAGAAAGAGACCGGTTTGCCCGGAAAGGTCACACTCACTGAATAGACACCGGTAGGCGCATCATCTTCCAGAGAGATATTCTCAACAAACGAACCGTATCTGTCTATTTGAAGAGTATCGACGATCATCTCTTCGTCACGTGCGTCGCGTACTTTGAAGACGACCCGGTTCACGTCAGGAATGACCCACTGACCTTTTGTTTTCTTTCGTATAATGCCTTTGAGGTGGACGGATTCACCTGCACGGTATAAACCCTTTTCGGTGAAGATGTAAGCCTCGTATTCTTCGGGTTGCGCGTACCAATTATATGAGATGTTAAATCGCCATGGGTCAATACCGAAACTCCACTGGTTTGAATATACTGCAGCGTCATTTGCTAACGACAGGGTCAGCCAGAATTTCGGTTCATCGTATACTGACCATTCATAGGACTCATATTCGCTTTCGCTCTCATATGATACAGGTGGTGAACCAAGACCCAGTTCATACCAACCAGGCGATTCGCAGAATCCGTTCGAGTCTGTAAATCCTTCCCAGAGTATACGGTTGTCATTATTGCGGATCTGCACCCTGACACGATGCAGGGGTCTCGTATCATAAAGCGAAGTTGCCCAAATGAGATTATTCTCGGGCGAATATTTCCAGGTAACACCGATATCGCTGACCTCAACAAATGCTCTTGAATAACGATAGCTTGTACTGTAACGGCTCTGCCCCAGATTATCAAGCTGCATGAATACCAAACCGTTCCTTGCATCACCCAGGATATCGGTCAGTTCAACCGGTACGAGCATCTGCTGATTATGGAAGTTCTTCCGCGAGTTAATATACCAGTTACGGGATATCCGGAAGAAATCACTGGTTCGTGGAATGAATTTCTTGTTTGACCAGAAAAGTTCTGGTGTATTTAGGAATGGCACTGCTTGGTCGATACCCAATTTCGCTAATTGAACATACACACTATCGACATTGACAACTGTAATAGGAAATCTCAGGTCGCTTTCTGCCTCGACAAGGTTTATTCCAGTCGGCATCTCGACATGCGGTGTGAAGTCACCTCTCGTGAATTTGAAGCGGTACTCGTCGTCAAGCCGATTCCCATAAATATCCTGCAGATCTTTACTGATACGTATATCGTGGTCTTTGCCTTGGACGAACGGCAAATAGAGGTATATCTCGTTAGTTGACCATTCGTCGTCGCTGTATTCTGGAGGGATCTCGACCGCAGGTTCTACCGAGATATTCTTCACCAGGTCTTTCATGACCACCCGATTAGAAAAACAAAGCTGCAGGGCTCCCTCCCCAGGTGTAGTACGATTGAATCCGATCAGCGCGAACTCGTTATACGTATTGAATCTAATAATATTTTCATCTTCAGCGCCGAGGTTTCCATGTTTAGCGAGCAGTCCAGGATGCAGAACAACTTCGATCTGAGATTCCACAGGCAACTTCTCTTTGGGGACGAGTACGAGTGTTGCGGAATTCTCCCATTGCTTGAGAGGATATTCTTCCTTTTCATCATCGCTCAGATTACGTACTTTATAGGACAATTCACCACGGAAGTGCGGCGTTCCGGATTTCACCTGGCCGCACCAGACCCGTGATGGCATGCCCCTGGTATAGTATATCTTCATCTTGTCACGAACCCTGTCAGGTGACATGTCAGTATTGAAATTCAGGTAGATGTTCGCGTTCAATTCAATGAACTGCGCGTTGTGATAAGGAACAGATGACAACAGCCTTGGCCGTATGCTCTCGAACGACCATGAGGTATCCCGTAGAAGGGCCATGCCGGTAAGTGATTTGATCTTCTCTCTGTTGAGTCTCACAGTGAACTTCGTGGCCGATATAAGTGTATCATCGGGGATGAACGCCAACGTGCGGGTGCCCATCCACCGGTACTTACCGCGCAGCTGTGGCTCGATCTTCAAAGGACCTGACTTTTCATCTTTATCGATTTGCTGCAGCGGTATCATTGGTTGGTTGAATCCGACAAGAATTTTGAATGTCTCGAGCGACCCTTCTGTTTTTCCTAATGGTGAAATATGCGTGACCTGGAGGGGAATAGTGTCTCCTGTTAGAAGCATACGTTGAGTCACTATATCGATTTCTTCTTCTCGACGTCCGCAGATGACAGTTGAAAGAATAATACATACGACAAATAATGCAAAGATCGGTTTCTTCATATGACCTCCCGGGCAAGACCATTCTTGCCAGTTATCTTGGATAAAATCATGTGTTGGCTCTTTTTATCGAATTTTCTATGTCATCCATGACGCAATGGTGTCAAATTACAGATAGATTATAGATTAAAAGGATATCAAGTCAATTGTCTCCTTGATTAAACGGACAGTGTAAATAATCTTGCGAAATTCACTCAATGAATAACATCACCGTCCATACTTCTTGTTGCCGGGAATGGAATATCATCGTGCCGTGTTATCGATGGTATTGGTGATCGTTTGGGTATCTACCTCACAAGTATGATCCCTTTAGTGAATGTCGTGTTGCCAACGTTCAATTGGCAGAAAAACACGCCATTCGGTACTTTTCTATTCAGATTATCTGTGCCATTCCACTGAATCTTTCCGGAAATGAGACCGGAATATGAGGATTCCGTGAATTCGCTGACAAGACGCCCTGCGATATCAAAAATCTTCAGGTGCACCTCTTCGCCGAGCGCTTTCCGTTTGTCTATCTGGAATTCGATATTCACAATATCGCAGAAAGGATTCGGGTATACCTTGAAGAACGAAACGAATTCGGTGCTCTTATCTTCGGTAATACCCGTTCCCGTATTGTATAATACGGTCACGGTGTTTGAGGAGTAATCGCTGCATGCTATTTCCAAATCACCGTCGACATCATAGTCACCGGGTTGAATACCCCAGGGGTTGTTCCCGACCTGATAAGCCGAAAGATCCGTGAATGTCCCACTGCCATTATTGAGCAACACTGCTACTGTATCGACGCCGTTAACACTTGTTGCCAAATCTATGTCGCCGTCGCCGTCAAAATCGCCACCGTTGATATATCGTGTTTGACTGCCGGTTTGATAGGCAACCGGGCCGGAAAACGTTCCATCACCGTCATTGAGTATCACAGTGATGTTACTACCGCCGTAGTTAGCAGTCGCGATATCAACAAAACCGTCAGCATTGAAATCATTGGCGAACACGGACGTTGGGCTCTCGCCCACCGAAAAGTTTGCGAGATCGGAAAAATTACCATTGCCGTCATTATGCAGTACGGAGACGTTATCATTACCTGAATTGGTAATCGCGAGGTCGAGATCTCCATCGTTGTCGACGTCGCTCACGACTACCCCTCGTGCCCACGTTCCTGCAGAATAGGTATATGGTCCTGAGAGACTTCCACTTCCGCTGTTAAGCATGACCCGCACGTTATCGCTCGAACCCCAGCCATCGGTCATAACTACATCGACATCGCCATCCGCATCAAAATCACCACCGGCAACATGTTGGCCGAGAATGGCGGGAGCGTACGTGGCGAAGACAGTGAAGATGCCGCTGCCATCGTTCTTAAGAACCAGCAGATGCGATGTTCCCGGCTCATTATGGGCTGAAACCAAATCGATGTCACCATCCCCGTCCAGATCGGCACCGAATAGAGCCATAGGATCATTCTGAACCGCGGTGTATGAAGGTGCTGAGAACATCCCACTACCATCATTGAGTAATATCGCAATGCTGTTCGGATTTGAGGTCGTTGCAATATCAACGTCACCGTCCGCGTCAAAATCGCCTGCAAACATGCCGCGGGGTTGGCTGCCAACCGGAAAATTCAGCGGGGAGCCAAAAGAACCATCCGAAGGCGTAGTGACTTCTGTGGTAAAATTCCACACAAAACCCTTCAGGTAAACACCTATGAGGGCTTGAATTTCCCGGGTCAAACACGCATTGATCACCTCACCATCAATGAAATCAATACTTGGGTCGAAAGTGGCGGTCGATGTGACACTCGAATAATTGATCGTACCTTGATGAGGACCTGACTGTGCGCCGTACACAATATAAGTTGTATCATTAATAGTTGCGGCGCCGACCTCGATATTAAACGTAGCCGCAACGTCAGTAGACTTCGATACATCGAGTTTATTTTGTTCTGGTTCGGTGGTCGTAATGAGAAGGGCACTCTCGTTGAGTAATATCGACACGGTGTTGACCGCAAAATTGGGTGTCGCCAGGTCCATATCCCGATCCCCGTCAAAATCAGAAGCGGCAAGCGCGTACGGGGCGCCATTGGCAGGGTAATAATTGGCTGGTGTAAATGTACCGTCTCCATTACCCAGCAGCACAGCAACGTCATTCGATGCACCATTTGCCGTACACAAATCACTGTGTCCATCACCGTCTACATCGAAGGCGATTATTGCACCAGGGTCAAGTCCCACAGCATAGTAACTGATCGGGCCAAACGTTCCATCTCCATTTCCCAATCGTATCGAGATATTGTCGGAACCGGCATTAGCCATTGCGAGATCCAGATGGCCATCTTCACTGAGGTCGGCGGCGCATAACGAGAGCGGCGTAGAACCTGCAGCATAATTGCTTGCAGTGCCAAAATTGCCATCACCTTCGCCAAGCAATATCGATATATTATTGGTACCAGCATTCGCTGCGGATAAATCCAGTAAACCATCATTATTAAAATCGACGCTGATGAGTGATTTCGGGGTTGTGCCCACTGGGAAATTGACAGGACTGGCGAAACTGCCGTCCCCGATACCCATCAAAACTGAGACGTTATTAGAAACGGCATTTGCCGTTGCAATGTCAACGTGACCATCGGCATTGAAATCACCGTAACAAAGTGAATATGGTTGGCTGCCGGTTGAATAATATGTAGCCGTCTGAAAAGTGCCATTACCGTTACCCAGGAGCACCGATACATTATTGCTATTTGCATTTGCACTGACCAGGTCAACATTACCGTCTCCGTCTGCATCAAAAGCCTCCACTGCTGTAGGGTTTAAGCCGACACCGTAGGCGTTTTGTGCGCCAAACGTACCGTCACCGTTACCGAGTAGTACTGACAAATTGCTGCCATCGTAGTTAGCTGTTGCCAAATCAGAGTTGCCGTCTGCATCAAAGTCACATGATACGATTGAATGAGGGGCAGTGCCGGCGGGGTAATTCGCGCTCAAGGAAAACATACCAGAACCGCTATCGACCAGACACGTGAACTGCCAGACAAATCCTTGCAGTGAATCGCCTGTCGTCGATTGAATGCCGTCGCCGAGTAATACCGTAACGATTTCCCCGCATTTAAAATTCTGCTCAGGATGGACGTTAATCATCCGCGCAGTGCTATCGTACGAAAGACTTGCTGAGTGCAATCCGGTCAGGTGACCGTTCAGTACAACAGTACTTTCGCTGAACGTAGCATAGTCCATATCGATATTGAACATTGCGGAGACATCGACCGTATCGACAACATTCAATTCGTTCTGCATGGGTATCGTCAGGATAACTAATGGAAAATCTGTCGTCGCCTCGGGACCACCGTAAGCACCCATGTCATTCCTCGTACCATCAGGGTCATCGTATTGAAGTAGAGGATTGCCCGAGTCGATGCAAGGAGATGCTGGTTGAAGATGATAATCGCCCAAAGGCTCGTCAACATAAAGGGGGTTTGCAGAGATGCATCCTTGCCCTGGGGAGCAATAGTGGTAATTCTGCCCGTTATTCCATACATCGTTGTACGTGATATCCGTCGGGACGCTGGTATTCACAACGCCGATTCCGTACGTAGTATTCCCCGTCACGATGTTGTTCATGACAATTGGTTGATACCCGCCGCTGTCATATATGCCGTTATTGTTATTTGCTATTGTGTTATTGACGACTGAGGCATCAGTACTCAGACTGACACCCGTGTAAGTATTGTCGACCACGATATTGTTGTGTATGTATGCGTTAGCCCCGTTCCAGGTGACGATACCGAAATCATTTCCTTCGACTCGATTACTGCTGAGGTCGGGTGAAGCACCACTATTGCAGAAGATTCCGGCTCCACCGGGCATTGAACCGCCAGAATGTGCACCGGTTACGGTGAACCCAAGGAATTTGGTAGTATTCGTGATGTTATTACCTGATGCAAAAACCACATCGCCAGCGTTTCCTCCACCATCAATGATTGATCTGCCTTCTCCTGCGCCCATAATAGTAACACCGGCTTTCAGTGTGATCTCTTCATAATATGTACCCGGTGCTACTAGAACAATATCGTTGGCAACTGCCGCGTCTATCCCTGCCTGTATGGTGGGATAGTCACCAGGCACTTTGATTATTCCTCCCCGGATTTGTCCAGGAAGAAGCATAATCACAATGAACGGAATAAAAATTCTACACATCTCCACCTTCCTTTTTATTATATCGCAAATGCACTTCTCGATTTACTCAAGTTGTCATAAATATCCAATTTCTGCGCTCTTACGACAAATTGTACTCTGAATTTGCAGTAAGTCAAACCATATGATGCCCGCAACATACAGGGCAAGCATTAGAAGTCAATCGGAGCGTTGTTATATCTATTTACCCTCCCTTGACGGGAGGGGTTCACCCCGCCTTAATCCTCCCCCATCAAGGGGGAGGAAGTTCAATACGACAGGAGGTGATCATGGGGAGGGAACTCAGAATGGCAAAGGCAGAGTGTTGATCTTGAAAACCGGGATGACAAGGAAATATACGATAAGGGTGATGATTATCGCACCGATTATATTGAGGAAAAATCCGACCCTCGCCATATCGGGTATTCTTAAATAGCCGCTGCCGAAGACGATCGCGTTTGGTGGTGTCGCGACCGGCAGCATGAAGGCGCAGGACGCGGACATCGCGGCGGGTATCATGAGCATGAACGGGTGAATACAGGCCGCGGCCGCCAGTGAACCGAGCACCGGCATCATCATCGTTGTCGTTGCAGTGTTGGAAGTTAATTCCGTGAGAAAAGTCAACAGTAGACAGATACAAAGAATCATGATAATCGTGGGTACACCACACAGAAAGGAAAGCCTCTCTCCTATCCACTGTGCTAACCCGGAAACCTGGAATCCGGCGGCCAGAGCAAAACCACCTCCGAACAGGAGTATGATACCCCATGGTATGCGCAGCGCCCATTCCCAATTAAGAACAAATATTCCTTTCTTGAAGTTGACTGGCAATAAAAAGAGCAACAGCGCGCCGAAAATCGCAACCGTTGAGTCATGTACGTATTCGCTAATACCCATGAGATCTGACCAGCCCGGGATCGCAAAAATACCAATATCTATATCACGGCGGAATATCCAGGCAAGTGCTACAAGTGAGAAAACAATAAGCGTCAGTTTTTCTCCTTTGTTCATTTTTCCAAGGGCAGCCAAATCAGCTCTGATGATCTCCTTACCTCCGGGGATCTTGGTTATTCCCGGTGGTGCCGCAATGTATGTCAGGTAAAACCAAGTTACTGGTAGGAATACCACTACAAGGGGCAGGCCGATCTTCAGCCAGTCAAGAAAGCCGACCTCTATTGCCGAAGGGAACATCGACCTTACTACTCCAGCAAACACAATGTTCGGCGGTGTACCGACGAGCGTCGCGATACCTCCAATACTCGCAGAATAGGCAATGCCAAGCATCAATGATAGACCGAATTTGAAATTACCGGGTGTCGTGTTCACGCCTTTGTTATCTTTCCCCACGGCGCTTACCACGTGGAGTATCACCGCGAGACCGATCGGGAACATCATCATCGCCGTCGCAGTATTGGATATCCACATGGAGAGAAATGCTGTGGCGCACATGAACCCGAGTACTATTCTTCGGGGTGAGGTTCCCAGGAGGCGCACAATATAAAGCGCAATACGTTTATGCAATTCCCAACGCTGCATTGACATGGCAATGAAAAATCCGCCCATGAAGAGGAAAATATTCTGGTCCGCATACCTCATTGCTACATCACGTGCATTCATGATCTGGAAAACCGGAAAAAGGATTAATGGTAGCAACGCAGTTGCCGGGATCGGAATGGCTTCGGTGATCCACCATGTTGCCATGAGCAGTGCAACACCGGCGGTGCACGTAGCCTGCGTACTGAGACCTGGAAATGGTTTGATTGCCAGGATCAGAATGAACAACAAAGGTCCGAGAAATAAACCTATCTTGTGACGCATTATGCACACATTCTATAGAATACTGTGGTTATTTCAAGGGAGAATCTGCCAGCCTTTCCTTGCGGGAAAGAAAATATATCCCGCCTAACAAAGCCAAAATGCCAATGAATTGCATCGTCGTGATCGTTTCTTTCAACACTAAAAAGCCCAATACAGTAGCAAATAAAGGTGTGGAGAGCTCAAGCGCAGAGACCTGCGCCGCTTTTATAAGCTTGATGCCTTCGTAGTATAATACAGTACCCACGCCGATGATAACACCGAGTAAGATTTGGTAGATGTTATTTATGGTAATACCTCTCAGAAACATCAGGTAGATGACAAAGACAACGCCGGCGAAAAAAAAACGATAAAAGGCAATGATCGCTGCATTCAATCCTTTCAGATATCTGCGGGCCACGATGGCCGTCGTCGCCCATGAAATGGTGGCCAATAATACATACAGGTCGCCGACAGTTCCGATACGAACTGCGACCAGATTGTTTAAAGTCCGGCTGGTGACGAGGAGTCCCGCCACAATCATGAATAGAATTCCGAGATAATCGAATTTCGTGATGCGGTCGTCCTTCAGAAAGACAAAGCCGATCAATACAATGAATATCGGCTGCATGTGTCCTATCAATACGGCATTGATTACCTGCACCTTACTCAAGGCGTAGACATACATCAAATCGGCAAAGAGTGTTGCTGCTATCGATAAGTAGACAAGTTTTGGCAGATATTTCATCTCTACGCGGAATCTCGTACCGGTCACGAGCATGTATGCGGCTATTGTGATCAAACAGAAAATAGACCTGGTCGCAAATGTACTCAGCACATCAGTGGTTTGGTACGAAAGCTTGACCATAACAGGTTCTATGGCCCACATTACGCTCGCCCCGAGGACGACGATAACACCCTTTCTTTTTGTGCTCAGTGCGATTGATGTCTCCCTGGATGCCAGACTATCTGCATTAAGGGATCACTGAATGACAGCATGGGGAATAAAAGTAACAGAGAATTGGTGGGCAATAGACAAATTCCCGTAGGCAATAGAATACCCGATATCATAGCTTTCCACGGAAACCGATATGCCTCCTGTCAGGCTGACGTCATCGAAAGAGATACTTGTGTTCGATTCACCTGTCAGGTTTTCGGGCTGTAAATACCTGCAACCAAGAAGCAGCTTTAGATCCCTGTAAGTGTAGACGATGCCCGTGTTAAATTCGATAAGGGGAACCTTTATTTCGGCAAGGAAGTCAATTCCTGAGGTTAAACTATACTTTATGCCCAATGCGGTAAATAGCGGTATTGAAGTATTTTCAGCGAATTCTTTACCAAGATTATCAACTTTCGCACCTATGCTCAAGGCCTTATATTGCAGGCGCGTGCCTATCGTCGCACAGAGACCATACATACTGTGATTATCTATTTGCTCAACAAAACCCTTTACCACCAGGCCAATCAGACCGAATCTGTAGCCTATTCCTGCGCAGAAATCATAGGGAGTAAACACCGTAGTAGGGTTTCCGGCTTCGTCGTATCCCTGGATTCGGCCGTAATTCATATACGTAATACCGAACATGGTATTACGGTACACGCCGCCGCACGTCAGGTAGTTAGTTCCATAGAGCCAGCGGGACAATGTAAAATTGAAACTCATCGCCCCCGAGCATGCGGGATTATGAAAAACCGGCAATCCTTCGTCGATCAGAACAGATGAACCACCCAGCCCCTGTGATACCACGCCTGGAGATAGCCTGAGGAACAGACTTGACTCGATTGAGATCAGAAATAAAAGTGCTATCATTTAATTATCGCCAGGCTCGTCCTGTAGTGATATTTATTATAACTTGTTTCGATTATGACATGAAGAAAATATATACCCACCGGCAGATCGCCTCTCGGCAGTCTTATCCCGACGGCATCATATGTTTCGTCTTCGTATACCCGCTGTCCGAGAATGTTTATCATCGTGATCCTTGCTCTCAGAAAATCATCATGCCAGGGCAGTATCACATCTGCAAAGCTCTGCAGGGGATTTGGCCAAACCTTAACCTCCTGCTCGGATATGGTTGACCCGGTTTCATCACTCAAGTCAACCGCAAGCGGTAAATGGTCGGATGCCAAGTACAGCGCATCGGCAACTTCTGCTGGAACGACACTATTGTATCCGTAGTTGATCGCCAGATTGAAATGCTCTCCATCATTGCCGCAGATGGTATAGGAATCTTCCATAAGGTACAATCCTGCAGTATCGATGATGCTGGCAGAACATAATATCATATCAAAACGGTCATCCATGCCGCCAGTAGCACCCCCGTCCGGGAGTTGGTCAACCCTTGTGGATTGCGTGTGCGCCGCGGCATAATAAATGTTCTCATGCCAGTTGCCGGTCAATCGGAGGGGATCGATCAACCTGCCGCTGATACTTGTCAAACTATCGGTCAGTTTCTGAAAAGCGGGCTCGTCGCTATAGTATATGTTAAAATCACCGGCGACGATGAAATTAGAGCCTGCAGGTAAGACGTCAAGACGCTCCCGCAGAATCGTCGCTTCCTGCAACCGTATTTGTTCGTTGGTCAACCCCTGCGATGCTTTGAAGTGAACCGAAAAGAGATACAGATCAGTCTGTGTTCCAGAGATGACCAACCTGTATTCAGCGATGTCGCGGTTAGGCGTCGTGTGGTACACGGCACCCAGGTAGTCAATACGGTCGGCCCTGTAGAATAACGCATTGTCGGTATCCGGGCCATTATTGAAAGGGGCATTCGTGTACGTGTTATTTACGTAATGCATGACCGAATCCAGGAAAAGAGACGCGCCTTCACTGCTGATCATTTCCTGTACTACAACTACATCCGGAGCAACGTAACTCATGGCGGTCCTCAAATCGTCGAGACGCTGGAACCCGAGCGCATCGGGGAAATTCAGTACGTTATAGGTCGCCACACGGATTGGCGCGCCGAATACCAGATTGAACGGCGCCGCTAATATGCATACGAGTAACAAAGGGTTGAGATATCGCACATAAAATGAACGCATGGGCATTTTATAGTCCTTTCACCTGTTGAAATAATTTGAGCAGATCGTCACTTGCGGGCGACATCGATTATTCTGCCTTCGATACGCCCTTTGATTGGAGTGTGTTTTTTTACATAATCGGCGATGATGCTTCTCAGGTAGTGAAAAGAATCCTGAATATTATCTCCGGATTTGAAGATGACATACTCGCCCCCGCCTGCAGCAAGAAAGGAGTTGGTAACAAGAGAATATTTCTTATCCGGGTCTATCGGAATCCCGTCACGTAAGGATACCTCCAGTATCCGCGAACCTAAAGGTTTTTTCGAGTCATATCTAAATCTTAAACCTGATACCTGGAATATCGCGTGATGGCCGTTGACACCG
Organism: candidate division WOR-3 bacterium; assembly: GCA_029858255.1. NCBI lineage: Bacteria > Pseudomonadati > Caldifarciminota > Caldifarciminota bacterium. Next base: position 24,264 of record JAOUFJ010000002.1, read on the forward strand.
ATCTCCAGTGCCTCAATGATATTGCGGCCGGTCATTTCCATGACGACTGCAGTATTAGAGAGCGCATCGATGTTGTAACAGTCACGGTATGTAATATCACCTTTCGGCATATTAGCCCTGATGCCACCCGAATTGTGTATCGCCAGTTCAGCATCAAAATACTCACGCATTGCATCGGTAATCAGATTGCCGATCGCAGTCTCCTCAAAACCAGCCCTCGCGAGTTCTTCTTCTGAATAACCGATAACCTCATCAAATCCCTTCTGCGTAATTTTCTCCCATCTCTCGACTATCCCGAGCATTACGGTATCTTCATCGATCTGTTCGCTGAGGAGATCAACGAGTTCTCCCCTATACCCGGCGATACGTTTTGTCTGTTTATCAACCCAGAGATCCAGAAATCCGATACTACTCAGATGACCATATGCCTGGCATATGATCGTGTGGTTGATCGAATCCTCGTACGGTACTTCAAGCGCAGTTGCGCTGTGTGAGCCAATGATGACATCGATTCCCTTGACTGTACTTGCCAACCGTTTGTCGTGTCGCAGCCCTATGCCAGTTACGGCAAAAATCATATCTACCTTATTTTCCTGTAAAGAATCCACGTAATGCACGGCAGTTTCGACCTCGGGCAGGACATCATGATTTGCGAATCTCTCTGGCGTTGTCATTCCGGACATATACTCGGTAAGCAAACTGAAGATACCGATGCGTACCCCGACTTGTTCCACAATAACGCAGGGCTCCAAGTAGTTAACTACACTACGGGCTTCTTTGTCGACGATATTGCTGCCAAGAAATGTAGCGTTGACCTTTTCCACGAATTCCCTGAATACTTCAACACCCTGGTCATAGTCATGATTGCCTGGTGCTACAACATCATACCCGCAGTAATTGAAATACTCGGCAACGGCCTGACCTTTTGAAAATTCACCGATGGGCGACCCGACGAACATGTCGCCGGCATCGAATAACAGGAAGCCATATCCGAGGCTGGCGGCTTCAGCCCGCTTCTCTTCAATGAACGTCGCCGCTGCCCCAGCATTGCCGATGGGCGGTGGGAAATACGGATTCATCCACCAGGCGGTGCTGGGCGATAGCGCGCCTTCAATATCATTGGTATGTAGAATATAAATGTGATCATAAGATTGGGCTTGTGATAGTAGAAAAAATAGGAGAATGCTATACAACTTTTCTCAGAACTGCATTCCAGTTGAAACTACAAAATGATGAGTGGTTTCGTCCAATTTATAATTTTCGCTGAGATCCAGCGTTAAATAATCCGCGGCAAGATAGTCACGCTTTCCATAGCAGTATCCTATGTCGAAAGAATAGGAACCCGCGTAGAATCCGAAACCCAGTGTAAGGTTCGTTGTCCAGATAACGCTTTGCCTATAGTCAGGGAAAACACAAAAGCCGTACCGCAGGTTATACCTGCGAAGGATCATATGTTCAACACCGATTTTGTATATGAATATATTATTATCTTCTATGCCCTCCCACATTTCAGCCTCGACCTGTGCGAGAAACCTCGTCGGGATCCTGCCCGGAGGTTGATACATGATGCCAAATGAATGTATCTCTGGATATTCATAGCCAATATCAGCAAGTTCATACCGGTGCTGGTATGTGTATGCCATTCGAAAATTGATGGTCGGTGCGATGGAAATCCCGAGTTTTATCCTGTTGCCGTCAAGAGTCGTCTCTTCACTGCTGACCGTGTCGGCGACTTGCGGTATGATGACAGTTTTCTCCATGACCCGATTTCCAAAGAGAAATGCATTTTGGACGCCGACGCTGACGAACCTGTAATTGAATGCGACCATGGGTGAAACAGCCTGCACATAACCCCGGTGAGTGAGTTCATCAATGCGGACGATCTGGTAGAAATCGTCGCGATGTTCCTCACGATAAGAATAGTTGTAATCCCATACCGGAGCATACTGCAATCCCGCGCGTATCATGCTCAAAGGGAACACGAAAGAACATGCTCCAGGGTTGAGATACGTACCCGTGTTGTTCGCCACGGTCGCAATACCAATATTATTGCCGAATGAATCATACACGCGCAACCCGCGGTTTTCGTTCTGCACCATGAGCAAACCGGAAAGCTGTACTGCCCTTTTGTCAAACAGCACCATCGACGCGGGATTGGCCGTACTTTCTAAGACAATGGATACTCCCCCGAGTGATAAGGTACGGGCATCATAGTAGAATATGCGATCGCCCTGGTGGGATACACCGGGTAAGGTTAACCCTGCAATATAGATGATCAGTTGTAGCATTATGGCACCATCACGGCGGCAGCGAGCACAGTCGTCCAGAGGCCGTATTTATCGCCTATCGCGGTCTGGGTGATATTCATTGTCTTTACGATCTTTGTAGATATCTTCCACAATTCCTTTCGTTCGTCGTAACTGATATCGGGGTCAAAAGGTACACCCTGAGTCGTCGCCAGCATCTGGGCTGCGAGGTCCTCGGCTTTGTCGCCCGCCCGCACTTCAGTCTCGCCGAAAGAATGGTACTCGGAAAGATATCCGTATTGAGAACGGTCGCTCGGAATGGCAACACCTATTGATGCCGCAAGCAATCGGTGGGGTTCGTTGGCACTGGATTCAGCTACTACGGCATAGATGATCTCTCCGGGCGATAGATGCTGAATGCCCTTACTCCTCGGCAGGATCTTCGCTCCCGGCGGTAAAATGCTTGAAACCCTGACGATATTGAACGGCGCTATTCCTGCATCCCGCAGTGCCGCTTCGAAACTTGTCAGCCTCTCTCTGTGCTTACCAACACCCTTGGTCAAGAATATTCTTTTTGGTATCATATTCTCCAATATGGAGCAGACCAGAGTCGAACTGGCGACCTTCTCGCTGCGAACGAGACGCTCTCCCAACTGAGCTACTGCCCCTCATTTTGTTCGTGATTATAGCAATATTTGTATTCCTGTCAACATTCATTTATCTGACTTTCACCACCCAGTTCATCTTCGATTATCCCCAATATTTTGGATGTCGTTGTTCGCAGGTCATTGTTCTCAATCACGTATTTGTAGTCTTTCCTGTACTCTAGTTCCTGTATTGCCTTAGCGATCCTTTTCTTTATGACTTCATCTTTATCGGTATCTCTCTTTTTCAATCGTCGTTCAAGCTCGGCAATGTCAGGAGGTATGATGTAAAAGAAGATCCCGTCGGGATAGAGATTCATGAGTCTTCTCGCGCCCTGCACATCCACATCCATCAATATATTATACCCGGCGCTAAGTCCATCCTCCAGGGATTTTCTGGAAGTACCGTAGAAGTTACCATACACTTCAGCGTATTCGACGAAACGGTCCTGCTCGATCCACTGTTTGAACTCATCCACGCTCAGAAAAATGTACTCTCTGCCGTTCTTCTCGACCGTTCGTTTGGACCTTGAAGTCGCTGAAACAGAATAGCGTACGTCAGAGCGCTCGCCCAGAATTTTGTCGCAGATTGTAGTCTTTCCAACGCCAGAAGGCCCGGAGAGGACAATAATTCTTCCTCTATTCAAGGTTTTGCACCTGTTCTCTGATCTTTTCAACTTCTTCCTTAACCTGGACCGCGGTTTTACTGATCTGCAGGTAATTCGCTTTGACACTCAGGGTATTCGCCTCACGCTGCATTTCCTGTAGCAAGAAATTGAGTTTACGCCCAGGATGATCCTCTGTCTTCAACGAATCCTTGAATAGCATCAAATGGCTGAACAGTCTTTTGCATTCCTCGGTGACGTCGGTACGCTCTGCCGTGTAAAGTAATTCCTGATAAAGACGTTCTTCATTGAGTTCTTTTACCGACCCCTGAACGAGTGAGAGCAAATGGTCTTTGTAGTACTTGTTACGTTCGGGTATGATACGTTCGATTTCATGCACGCATTCTTCGATCAATTTGACCGATTTACTTATCTCACGGACGATATTCTTCCCTTCTTTCTTCTTCATCTGCATCAGATCTTTGATGGCTTGCTCCAGGATCGGTTTAAAACTCTTGTAGATGCCTTGGGATTCTATCTGAAGCTGGCTGAACTTTATCAATCCTGGAATGGACATCAGTGTGTTAATATCGATATCTCCGCCTATCTGATAATTAGTGCGTAACTCCTCGGCTAATTTCAAGTATGCCTCGAGAAGATTTTTGTCGACTTCAATCTTTGTTGGCACGATCTCTCTGTCTTGCTGGATCACCACCACGATATGTCCACGCGTTAGCTGAGATTGCACATCGCGGCGGATGTCAGTTTCACAAGGAAACAGGCAATTAGGAAGCTTGATCGATAGATCGAGAAACCGATGATTGTATGACCTTATTTCTACATCAAATTTCAACGGGGGATCTTTCAGATCACCGCTCGCCCGTCCAATGCCGGTCATGCTATATGCCACTATTCCTCCAAGATTATTGTCACGGGTCCCTCATTCACGAGCGCAACGGACATTCTCTCACCGAATGAGCCGGATTTAGTAGTAATGCCGGAAACGGCAAGCATATTGACAAAACTTTGATAGAGCTCTTTGGCCAGCTCAGGTTCCTCGGCTTCAGTGAAAGATGGCCGCCTTCCGCGCGATGTATCGGCAAGAAGAGTGAATTGGGAGACCACGAGTGCTTCACCACCTACATCTCTTAGAGAGTCGTTGAATTTCCCATGTTTATCCTCGAAAATCCGTAAGTTCATGCACCGTTCAGCGAGCCGCTTCGCCTTGCCTTCATCATCTCCCCTTTTTACACCGAGCAGAACCAGTATTCCCGCACCGATGTTCGATACTATCTTCTTATCGACGCACACCTCGGCTTCCCTGACTCTCTGAATGACCGCAATCATGTCAAGATTTGGATAAACACGATCGGGTTACGCTCATTTGTCCAGAATAGAAAAAAATCAAAGCACTAACGAACATAAACGCCAAACTAATCACCATAGTCCCCTTTGTTCGCATAATACTACAACCCAAAAAAATAGAATCATTGAGCGTTCACCAGCGGGGGACGGGATTCGAACCCGCAACCAACGGCTTGGAAGGCCGTGACTCTACCATTGAGCTACCCCCGCACGACCTATTATAGCGCAGTATTGTTGGAAGTCAACATGATCGTGCGGTCGTTTTTTCTCGCGCTGTATCATTGACAATATCGGGAAATTAAGATAAAATAAAATGAAGTGATTTCAACATCCAGATTCTTAATTCATAAAACAACCGTGCAGGTAAACGCGAAGATTAGCTGAATTGTTGAACCTGATGAGGGAGGAACAATGCTGGAAAGGCTATTCAAACTAAAAGAGAATAACACGTCGGTAAGTCAGGAGATGATCGGCGGTTTGACGACGTTCATGACCATGGCTTACATTGTATTTGTACAGCCAGCGGTATTGTCGGCAGCCGGCATGGATTTCGGGGCGGTCATGGTCGCGACGTGTGTTTCGAGCGCCGTAGCAATATTCTTTATGGCCTTCCTTGCGAACTACCCTATCGCGCTTGCCCCGGCCATGGGACATAATTTCTTCATTGTATATACGGTTTGTCTAACGATGGGCATACCATGGCAGACCGCACTCGGTGCGAATTTTATCTCAGGAACCATATTCATAATCCTATCCTTTTTTGGCTTCCGTGAATCGCTCGTGAATTCGATACCAAATTGTCTGAAGCAGGCCATCGCGGTTGGCATAGGTCTCTTCATCGCCCTGATAGGATTTCAATGGGCGGGAATAGTAACCTACACTCCGGGGACGATCATCGGCCTCGGTGATTTACATAGCCCTCCTGTCTTGTTGGCAGTTCTCGGACTGTTCGTAATAACAATCCTCTACACACTCAAAGTGAAAGGCGCAATAATAATCGGTATCATCACTACCGCCGTTGTCGGGGTACCACTCGGTATTGTGAGATACTACGGTGTCCTCAGTACCCCGCCGGCAATTTCACCAACGTTTCTCAAATTGAATGTTGCCGCTGCATTCACACTGTCTTTACTTCCGACGATCTTCATCCTTTTCTTCCTCGATCTGTTCGATACGGTAGGAACGTTGATTGGAGTAAGTGAACAGGCCGGTTTCGTTAAAGAAGGTAAATTGCCGAGGGCAAGACAAGCTCTACTATCGGATGCCATCGGTACGGTTATCGGTACGATCATGGGCACTTCTACTGTCACCAGCTATATCGAGAGCTCAACTGGCGTAGCAAGCGGTGCCCGTACAGGTCTCGCTAATGTCACCACCGGAGTCCTTTTTCTTATTGCTTTACTGTTCTATCCGCTCGTGAAGATGATCGGTGGAGGTTACATGACGGATGGCAGCGTGCTCTACCCGGTTACAGCTCCCGCCTTAATCATCGTCGGTACCCTCATGATGTCCGGTGTCACAAAAATAGACTGGAAAGACTTCACGGAGGCGATCCCGGCGTTCCTGACGATCGTCATCATGCCTTATGCCTATTCCATAACCGAGGGCATTGCCGTTGGCTTCATCTTTTATACGGTCTTGAAACTGGTTACGGGTAATATCAAAGATGTGCATCCTGTCCTGATCGTATTTACAGTACTGTTCATCTTGAGATACATCTTTTTGATGTGAGTCCGCGGGCATGACGTGTTTATTGCCTGAAAAATTATTGGGGGTAAAATGATAATACTGACAATGATTGTATTCTCAACAAGTCCGTTCTACAGCGCAAATTTTTTTCTGCCTATCCGTTCATTGAGCGCTTTTTCTAATCCTGCAGGACTCGGTATCAGCACGGGCGCCGAGGCATTCGTCACCTATGACCCGGAATCCGAACTAATAACGACCGGAGCGAGCGCCGGTAATATTGGTTTCGGCTACATAAAGGAGGACACTTTTCAGATTTATGAGGTAGCCATTGGCTACAGACTGCCAGGTGCATTCACTATTGGCTACGCATATGAATTCGGTGATACGTCGGAGCACGTCCTCGGTGTCGAGTGCCGTCCGAATCAACAGCTCTCGCTCAGCTACAGAACTGAACTTGACCACAAAAGGTACGTCTCCGGAGGCATAGAGATCATGCCTTATCTACGGTACATCACGCTCAGTTTCGGAGTCACCTATGAAGGCATCGATGATACATTGGCTTTCTACTATGGAGCTCTCGTTTCACCGATCAGTGGACTGGGCGCATTTTTCTACACAGACAAAGAATTTAACTGGAACGCCGGCATGGAGTTGTCTTTCGGTTACGGTAAGATCACTGGCAGTTACTCATACGAGAACAGTAAATTCAGTGGCGGATTGCTCATTTCTGCACAGAAATATGAGACTTTCATAGCGAACTGAGCCGATCAGCCACATCAACACATACGGTCACCTCACCATTAATACTAATGGATTATCTGGTGCACACATTACTTCAGTATATACCTATAATCTCTGAAATATAATCAATTATTCTGAATTATTGAAGTAAATATATAAGAACTTATCGGTTGGCTTATCCTCGTTCGCATGTCCATTGATGCCTTGAGCGACTACCTGGGTTGCCGACTCTGATCGCTCGGAGCCTGCAAGAAAAAACGCAGACTACGATATCAAGGGTCTTATTTAACGACCACTATCTTTGTCCCACCCTGTTCAATATTGACAAACCTGATAAAATACACGCCGGTCGGTAGCTGCAACTCGTGGTCCGGTTCTTTGATTTCGGTAAATTTTTGTCCCATTGCATTGTAGATCGTGAGTGGATAGTAATCGGCACTATTTATGAGCATTCTGTAGGCAATGCCAGATCGCACCGGGCTGGCGACGTTTGGCAACGGTAATTCAACTACCCTTCCTCTGTTCTCGTTTATGCCAACCGGAGGATTTGGTGTTCCCGGGGTCGGAGCATCATAACTATTAAAATCTACTCCGTTGTTGTCGGTATCTTCACCATCCGGGTATCTACCCAGGCTGTACCCTGCTTCTACATCAGCAGCGGGCATCCATTCGCCAGTGAATACCCATCCATTGAGCACCCCATATCCGACCGCATCAATCGTTATCCCGTGATAGCGCAACTCCACGTTGTCGGGTCCGTTCTGAAGATCGGCTACCGAGTCGACCAGATCGACATTGGGGACTGACGAGAATTCACCAACAACGAAGAACCCGTCGCCAGGAATTGTGTAACCATTGAGGTCAATCGTTGCATAATCAACACCGCCGTTCCCATTGACACCAACCAGCGTGATCCCATCGAGACTGGTGTTCCCTGCACCATATATCTCGATGAAACATCCAGAATCGGCTCCGGGCGTATCATAGTAAAATTCATTCACATACAACCCGACTGCACCAACATAGTATGCGTGGGTATCTGAGACCGCTGAAAGACCGTCATCATCGACATATTTTAGATAGTAAAATACAGTATCTCCACTGCTCTGGCCGGCGATTTGATAATGAAAAGTATCATTACTCACCGAGATATGCGTTGTCATCGAAGGTGATACAAGGCTATTCACTCCGTAGAAGAGAGTGTCATGCTCGACCGTGCCATTGTCAAGCACATAACCGTAAATATCAACTGTGACTCCCGGTGCCGGATTAGTCGGGGTGTGCCAGGAGCGAATGATCGTAGGAGGTTGTGTTGCTGGAGGTCCGAAATATGCATCATCAACGTAGAATATTGCACCGGTCCAGGGTGTGCCGACGTCATAGCCCCGAATGACAAACCGGACCGAGTCAGCATTTGAGGGCGACACCGCAAGGTCAGAGGTCCATAACTGCCACGAAGGAGAATCTACCGTGTAGAAATTAGGCCACTCACTCGATACGTATACGCCGCCAGAAAACCATTGTACACCGCCGCGTGCGCGGCCGGCCGGGTCATTATCATGGACCCAGAAGGAAATACGATATAGCGTGTTTGGCTGCGCATGCATTCCCTGATACAGCTCGGCATTGCCTGCCGTCGTCGAGAAAAAGCTATCTTTGGCACTGAAGTTCCCGGCATACACAGTGACGTCTTCCTGAAAGAGCGCGACCGAATCGCTCTTTATCCAGTACTCAGGCATGCCACCAGACCAGGTTTCAAAACCCGGGTTCTGTAACATGTTCTGGGAATACGCCAAAGACAAGACCACTGCTAATAAAACAAGAATTCTCTCTTTCATACAGCCTCCCTTTTTATGTCAGAGTTGCGTAGCTATTAACTATCGGGATATTCTCTACAAAAGACAATGCCTTGTCAAGCATGTCGTCAGTTCTATGATCATAACAGATAATTCAAATTGTATCTTTACGGACGCAGTGTCACGTAGTTTTGGGCGGCAGTGTTGACATAAAGCCGATATTATATAAGATTTGTGAAAAAGGAGAACTAATGAGACGATTCATTTTACTGCCGGCTTTGATCGTTACACAATTACTAGCGCTCGAAGCAAATGAAATTATTGGAAAGACAGTTGAGAAGTACCGCAACATGAACACCTTTTACACTGAATTCGAACAAGGGTATTGTGATGAAGACGCCGGCACATGCCAGCGTTATGAAGGCAGAACCTATTATATGAGACCGAATTTTTTCAGAATGGAGATCGAAGAGCCAAAACAGATATATGTGGGTGACAGCGTTTCCCTCTGGATCTACATGCCCGACGAGAAGAGAGCGATACGCCAGGAACTCAATCAAATGCCCTTTCAAATCAGCCCGGATGCATTGTTTGAGAACTACGAAGAAGATTTCGTCTCGTCCCTCGCAGGTGAAGACGGAGACAACTACGAGATCGTCCTCGAACCAAAGGATGAAACTGATATTTACCGCAGACTGAGGGTGAAGATAAAGAAAGAGACTTTTGAGATAATCGGAATTACTGTCACGGATGAATCGGGTATTGAGAGCAAATTCGAATTCACAAAGGTCGAGATCAACAAGAAGATCGACCGGAAAATATTTCAATTCGACCCGCCCGAGGGAGTACAGGTTGATGAGTATTGATCTTCTCATGGATGATTCGTGCTTTGCTTGCGGCAAGAAAAATGAGAATGGTTTGCAGCTCAAGATCATTGAAAAAGACGGTGGCGTCTGGGCAGCGATAGATCCACCACTGTGGTCACAGGGTTACAGTGGAATCGTGCACGGCGGTGTTGTTGCAACGATACTCGATGAGATGGCGGTATGGGCTGCGTTCAAAAAAGGATACAGAACAGTAACCGCAGAGCTCAATATGAGAATCAAAGAAGCAATGCGAGTCGATCAGGAGTATACAGCGAGGTCACGAGTCCATCTGGTGAAGCACCGGCTCGTGGAGGCAGACAGTGAGATCATGGACAGAAACGATATACAGGTCGCGTTTGCGCACGTGAAATTGCTCGTGGTAAAGCAATAGCGACACCTGTATGAAGATACATTGCGTCTCGCTCGGCTGTCCCAAGAACCTTGTTGATTCAGAGAACATCATCGGTATTTTGGGTGCCTCGGGCGCTTCAGTTACGGCGTTTCCAGATGAATGTGACGTCATGATACTTAACACGTGTGCATTCATAAGACCGGCCATGGAGGAAACCGAACAGGAAATAGAAAATGCGCTCCGCAACATGAATAACGGAAGAAGACTCTTCGTAATTGGCTGCGCGGTCAACCGATATGGTAGCCGGCTAAGACGCAAGTTCCCTGAAGTATCTGGCTGGTACGAAATCAAGGAGATACCCAAGCTCATCAAAACACTCGCTCCTGAAGCGACCGACATGCACGCCCGGTTGCCGACCACAGCCGGGTATGCCTACGTGAAGATATCTGAAGGCTGTTCCAATAATTGCACTTACTGTACGATCCCTTCGATCAAGGGACCGTACCGGAGTTTTGGCATGGAAGAACTCCTTTCTGAAGGCCGTGAGCTTGTCAGGTTAGGAGTAAAGGAACTGATACTTATCGGGCAGGACACGACAAGATACGGCACTGACACATATGGACGACCCATGCTGAAATCTCTGCTCCAGCGGCTCTCTCAGATCGATGGGATCGAATGGATCAGAATAATGTACGCACACCCTAAAACGATAGATGATGACATCATGAAGGAAATCGAGCAGAATGATAAAATCTGCAAGTATGTCGATCTTCCCATCCAGCATGTGTGTCCCCGCATATTGAAAACAATGAAGCGTGGTACGACACGTGAACGCATAGAAAGCGTGATTAAGACCCTGAGGGGGATCCGCGGCATTTCTGTCAGAACAACGATCATTGTTGGCTTCCCCGGTGAAACCGATACCGAATTTGCCGAACTGATGGAATTCATCAGCAAAGGTTATTTCGACTGGCTGGGTGTATTCCCCTATCATCGCGAAGCAGGAACAGAAGCAGCCACGCTGGAGCAAGTACCGGCAGAAAGTATACGAGAACGTTATGGAAAGGCACTCGCCGTGCAGCAACGCCAAATTGAAAAAAGAAATCACAAAAGGCTCGGGCATCGGTGCAAGGTCTTACTACATACGCGTGAGGGCCACTCTTACGTTGGTCATGCAGAATTCTGCGCACCAGATGTTGACAGCCAGATATTCATCGAACGGCAGAACTTGATATTGGGTAGGTTCTATGACATCGGGATTACGGGTACTGTGGGCAGCGACCTGAAGGGTGAGTTAGCCGAGACACATTTATAGCATGATTATAACAAAGATAATCAACACTTCTATGCTCTTTCTCTATATGCTTCTCCCCTACAATCTTTGTCGTTCTCTGGAGGTTCCGCTTGATTTCCACGGTCGTGGCTTTTTTGGAAAATATCTGAATAGCGATACGACCAGGTTCAATTTTGACTCTTCATTTGAAATATATGTGAATACACTCCGACACGGTTCCTTCTCGACGTACGTTTATTACCGTGACGATCTTGATATGGCCGAGCAAACCGGAGGTGTTTCAATAGACCCCAGGTACGGCCACTACTATATCGTGGGTGGATTGGACTATTTTCTTCAAAACTTTGTCATAACAGGCTATTTCGTGCATGATTGCATTCATGATATCGACTATGCAGTGGAAGGGACCCCGGTATTCAACCGGTTCAGGTTGCGTTTTGCTTCCGGTGATTTTCATTACACGACACGCCTCATGACCGTGAAAAAATTGCTGTGGTCAGTAGATATCGGCTATTATCCCCATTGGGATTTCCATGGATGGGATATCAATGCCGGCGCTGACTACAATTATGATATCATTCTGATGGCAATGTACAATCTCTACTCAAATAACAATTTCGGGCTGGATTTTACACCGGACCTTTCGATCATAGTAGGAGACACATCGCTTTACCACCGACATGTCCTCGGACTAAAAACGTATTACAAGAGATCAGCAAAACGCTTTGGACTCTCCCTCGATTATTTTGCCTACGTTGACGATCCCATAAAAAAACCTGACAAACTATGGCTGCTGTCCATTTATACAGAATTCTAGCGCTCACGCTATTTTTGTATAATAGCGACGGTGCATACGAAATGTTCAGCATCGCAAATCAATTGGAGCTCGAAGGCCGTGTTGAGGAAGCAATACAATATTATGAGAAGGCACATGAACTTGAACCCACGTCAGTCGAGATCAACATTTCACTCGCCAGTGCCCTTTACCAGATACAGCGTTTTGATGAAGGTATTTCGTACCTGGATAGAGCATTGGAGATGGACCCAGAAAACTTACGTCTGCACCAGCTGATAGCCCTGGGATATGTCGGTGAACGGAAACTGGACAAGGCTATCGAATACTACATTCATGCCCTGGAATTCGCGCCGGGCAATCAAGAGTTGTATCTGGCGGTTTCCGCATTGTTCGAAGCTAACAGAAAACTCTCGGAAGCCATGTCAGCCCTTGAGCGGATGCCTGATGAAATAAAGACGGCCGAGATATTTCTCAGACTCGCCAATCTCGCTGGCCGCATGAATGATCATCTTCTGGCAGTGGACTATTACCGGAAGGCTTATCTGCTCGATACGACGGATTTCAATACGACCATTGGTATTGGAACGGGGTTCGATATGCTCGGCATCACTGATTCGGCGATATTTTATTATGAGAACGTAAATGCCGATACTTTCATTTCAAATGTGGCGCAGCGGCTCATCGATCTGTACACTGAAGTGGATAGATATGATAGAGTAATAACAAGCGCCAATGAGATACTGACCCTTGAACCAAGCAATACTCACGTAAGGCGGAGCCTGGGTTTCGCATATTACAAGGTGGAGATGTTCATCAGGGCACTCAATGAATTCTCTATTGTTCTCAGATATGACCCTTCGGATACCTATTCGGCATTCTATCTGGCACGTATATATATGGAACAAGGAGAATATGACAGATCCCGTAAGGAGATCGAATCCGCGTTAAAGGTCAATCCTGATTTCATTGAACTCTGGGTTTATCTGGGGTTCGTCGCCATTGAAAAGGAGGATTACGATCTTGCCGAATATGCCTTCACCGAGGCAGCATATCGCGGTGGCGATCTTGCACAAATCTACTATTTACTCGGAGCTGTCATGGAAACCCAAGAGAAAGCTACGGAAGCTTACTATTATTACAGTAAGGCGGTGGAGAAAAATCCGGAAAACATTGCCGCCCTGCAATCCTTGGCGAGTATCACATCATCGTTCGGCAGGGAAACAGAAACATTCAATACTTTCCAGAGGATACTCGAAATAGACACCCTGAATGCCGTAGCGCTGAATTATGTAGGATACACCTATGCCGAACGCAGTGACAGCCTCGAATACGCGCTTCGACTAATAGACAGGGCGCTGGAAATAGACGTCAATAACGGTTATTACATGGACTCACGGGGCTGGGTGTTCTACAAAATGGGAAGGTTCGAAGAAGCACTGCGCGAGCTGGAACGCGCCAGTGAAATAGTAGAAGATGCTGTGATCTTAGAACACCTGGGAGACGTAAACCTGGAACTGAAGCGCCGCAGCGCGGCGCTCGATGCCTACAGACGAGCGTTAGAAATAGAACCGGAGAGCAAAGCGTTGCAGAGCAAGATCGATTCGGTGAAATAAATGTGGGAGCCTTACCGCATAAAGGTCGTTGAGCCACTCCCCAGAACAACCCGGAAAACAAGGAAAAAGGTTCTTGAGAAAGCCGGGTTTAATCCTTTTCTGATACCCGCAAAATACGTCACCATCGACCTGATATCGGATTCGGGAACAGGAGCGATGACCGCTGAGCAGTGGGCAAGAATGATCGAAGCAAGAGAGGATTTCGCCGGACAGACATCTTTCGAGCAGTTCTTAGATGCAGCAAAATCTCTCACTGGATTCCCTTACATCCAACCGGTACACCAGGGACGGAGCGCCGAGAGAATATTATTCGGCTTGCTGCTGAATAGAGGCGATACAGTCCTCGCCAATACACATTTCGAAACGACACGCAGTAATATAGAATCGCTCAAGTGTCATGCAATTGACCTGCCGTCCAGAGAGAGACCCTTCCGCGGCAATATCGATCTAACTGAAATGCAGAAATCGATGGGGCAACGCAAGAAGGTGAAAATCGTTATCCTGACGGTCACGAGCAATATACTCGGAGGACAACCCGTATCAATGGAAAACATTGCCGCTGCAAAGAAGATAGCACGGCACCACGGTATCGCTGTGGTGTTGGATGCCAGCAGGTATGCCGATAATGCCTTCCTGATCAAGCAACACGGAGAGGCATACGGAAGCATCAATGCAATCTGCCGAAAGATGTTCGGATATGCAGACATCGCCTACCTCAGCAGCAAAAAGGACGGGCTTGTGAATATCGGCGGTTTCATTGGACTGAGGGACGGAAGACTCTATGATCGCCTCAAATACGAGATCATCCGTCAGGAAGCATTCCCCACGTCGGGCGGTTTGGCTGCGCGTGATCTTGCCGCGATGACCGGGGGTCTGGTAGATTCTACAGATGAACACTTTCTAAGGGTACATATCGAAAACATCAAATTTCTTGGCCGGCTGCTTAAAGAAAATCGCGTGGATATTTTCGAACCGGTGGGTGGTCATGCCGTTGTTATTATGAAAAAGAAAAACCAGACCCATTTTGCATTTGCGCTTGCCGCCCAGATCTATATCGATTCCGGAATCCGTGTGGGAGTCTTCGATGATTGTGTGCGGGTTGCTGTTCCACGCCGGGTCTATACGCGCGAGCACCTCAGATACGTTGGTGAATGTATAGCCACAGCATATTCATCAGGTGTCCCGAGGTTGAAGCTCGTACACAGACCCAGTGAATTCTTCAATTTCTTCGCACGTTACGTCACTGTATAAATCAGCTTGGCGTATATACTGTGATACGAAGACATCACATAGAGTAGTAAACAGACTAATCTTGAGAATTGTCTTAATAGTTGACAAATACTCAATTTTGAATAAAATGGGCTTAATAAGGAGGATGCATTGCAGGAGAGATTCACCGAGCGGGTGAGGAAAATATTACACCTTGCTCATGACGAAGCATTGAAATTCAAAAACAACTTTATTGGCACCGAGCACCTCTTGCTGGCCATGATAAAAGAAGGCGAAGGTGTTGGTGCCATGGTTTTAATAAATTTAGGCATCGAACTCAACGAGTTGCGAAAGAATATCGAGAGTTCCATCCGTACCGGGCCCGGTGGCAAGATAGATGTTCCTTTCAGTAACGAATCGAGAGTATGCCTTAACTACGCGATGGAAGAAGCAAAGAATTTCGGCCATTCCTATGTCGGCACCGAACACCTACTGCTTGGTATTATCAGAACGCCAGAGAGTCTTGGCGCGCAGGTGCTTGAATCTGTTGGGGTCGACTACGAGACTGTCAAGAACGAGATCATCCAGCTCTTGAGACCTGAAGGCGTCATGACCAGCAAAGCACGCGGCAAGCAGAGGGGTTCAGCACTCGACCTTTTCTCCCGAGACCTGACCCAGCTTGCGCGTGAAGAGAAACTGGATCCGATCATCGGTCGCGAGAATGAGATCGAGAGGGTCATCCAGGTATTATCCCGACGCAAGAAGAATAATCCCGTCCTCGTCGGTGAGGCCGGTGTCGGTAAAACCGCAATCGCCGAAGGTCTTGCCCAGGATATCATCGCGAGCAATGTCCCGGATTCCTTGAAGAATAAAAGGGTGGTCGCATTGGATATGGCGTCGGTCGTTGCCGGCACGAAATACCGGGGGCAGTTCGAAGAGCGGCTGAAGGCAGTCATCAACGAGGTGACGCGTAACAAGGATGTCATACTCTTCATAGATGAACTGCACACCATCGTCGGAGCCGGAGCTGCCGAGGGCGCCATCGATGCATCGAGCATACTGAAACCAGCATTGGCAAGGGGAGAAATCCAGTGTGTTGGCGCAACTACCCTGGAGGATTACCGCCGCTACATCGAGAAAAATGGGGCCCTGGAGCGCCGTTTTCAACCCATAATGGTAAACCCGCCAACGGTTCAGGAAACGATCAATATTCTACAGGGATTGCGAAAGAAGTATGAGGACCATCACCAGATAACATATACGGATGAAGCGTTGGATGCCGCTGCTCGTCTATCCAATCGGTACATCACTGATAGATTCCTGCCCGATAAAGCAATCGACGTCATCGATGAGTCAGGTGCCAAGGTGAAACTATCGAAGATAGTGAAGAATGACGAAACCGCCGCGCTGGAAATGAAAATTAATGAGATAAAGGTCAGGAAGGAGAAACTGGTAGCCGAGCAGAAATTTGAACAAGCTGCCCATCTGCGTGATGAACAGAGAAAACTGACCGATGCATTACAGCAGCAAAACAAGACCACCGCCACTATTCGGCCTACCGTGAACGAGGAGGATGTTGCCTTCATAGTCTCGCGCTGGACAGGTATTCCAGTCTCAAGGATCGAAGAAGGGGAATCCAAGAGACTACTCAAAATGGAAGAAGAGCTGAAAAAGAAGATCGTCAGCCAGAACGAGGCAATTTCGGCAATAGCAAAGGCTGTCAGACGCAGTCGAGCAGGGGTCAAGGATCCCAGAAGACCTATCGGCTCATTCATCTTTCTGGGGCCAACCGGCGTGGGCAAGACTGAACTTGCCAGAAGGTTAGCCGAATTCCTTTTTGGTGATATCAATTCGTTGATAAGTCTCGATATGTCCGAATTCATGGAAAAATTCAATGTTTCGCGTCTAATTGGCGCACCCCCAGGATACGTTGGTTACGAAGAAGGCGGCCAGCTGACAGAGAAAGTGAGAAGAAAGCCGTATTCGGTAGTCCTTTTTGACGAAATCGAAAAGGCACATCCGGATGTCTTCAACATTCTGCTCCAGATACTGGAGGATGGCCAATTGACGGATTCGTATGGCCGGCGCGTTGATTTCAAAAACACGGTTGTTATCATGACCTCAAATATCGGCACTGCTGAGATCAAGAGGAGCGATGGCATCGGCTTCATGAAAGTCGATGATGCGGTTTCATACGAGAAAATGAAGATTCGGCTCATGGAAGAGGTCAGGAAGCTTTTCTCGCCGGAGTTCCTCAACCGTATCGACGAAATAATTGTCTTTAAGAAACTGAGTAAGGACGATATGAAGCAAATCATTGAAATTCTCATACAGGAAGTGGAAGAGAGACTCCGTGAGAAGAATATGAGATTGGAACTGGATGAAACAAGCAAGGAACTGCTCGTTGAAACGGGATTCGACGCTGAATTCGGCGCCCGTCCGCTGAAAAGAATCATTAGAAAATTAATCGAAGACCCGCTTTCAGAAGAGATCCTCAAAGGAAACATCAAAGAGGGTAAACGTATTAAACTCGTGAGGTCGGGAGAAAAGATCGAGTTCACGCAGAAATGATGTTTTTCTTCTTCCTCTTGAGTTACACAGTAGCCGACATCGATGTCGAGGCCAAGTGGTCGGATCATCAATTGATAATCGAGTCGAGTGGCATCGAGGTCGGCAGTACGTTCGAAGATGTACAAATACGCGAAGCTATTGAAAACCTCTCAAAACTGCGGCTCTTCAATTTCATCGCGGTGGACACGTCCATCGTGGGTGATGGAATATTCGTGAGAATCATCGTTGATGAAGCACCTTATTTGAAGGGTGTTCCTCAATTCACTGGCAATAAGAAAATAAAGGACGGTGATTTGATCAAAAAGATAGAGCTCCGCGCCGGTCAGATACTCAATGACAAGACAATCTTTGATGCCCACAGCAAGATTCTCGAGCTCTACAAGGAAAAAAATTTCCATGAAACACAGGTCAGCGAAAGTCTGTCCGTCGATTCCCTGAACAAAGCGAAATTGTTCTTCGCCATAAGTGAAGGCATTGAACCGCGGATCGGAAAGATAATAATCGAAGGTAACACGGCGATCATGGACAAGAAAATCAAAGGTAAGATGTCGACAAGAGAAGCCGGGTTTTTGAAATCGGGCAGGCTCATCAAGGAAAAACTAGACGAGGATATCGACAAAATAGCGGCACTCTACAAAGAAAACGGATTCCTCGACGTGGTAGTGCACGAACCCATCGTCGAAGTGAAGAACAATAGATTCATCATTACTATTGGCGTTGAAGAAAATCAGAAATACTATGTGGGTGAAATAACCTTTGAAGGAAACACATTATTCTCGGAGACCGTGCTGGAACGTGCAATGAAGCTTCATAGCGGTGACGTATATAACCTCGGCTTTGCTGAAGAGAGCATTCAGAATATGTACACCCTCTTTGCAGATGAGGGGTACATCTATTGCTCCATAGTACCGCTTGAGAACGTTCGCGACAGTATAATAGACATCGATTACGGGATCACCGAATCCTCACCGGCAAACGTCAAACTGGTCACCATTACTGGTAATAATCGGACCCGTGAAAAAGTCATCCGGAGGGAGATCATCACAATGCCCGGCCAGCGATATCGAAGGTCGGATGTCATCAGAAGTCAGCGCGAAATATTCAATCTCGGATTCTTCGAAGACATACAGATAATGCCAGGTAACCCCGACAGTGAAGGTAACATCGACATAATATACGATGTGAAGGAAAAAGAAGGCCTGGCTACCGTAGGCGCCGGAATTGCCTACTCTCCGCAGGATAAGGCAACAGGCTACGTCGAATTCTCCCATCCGAATCTCTTCGGTCGCGGGCAGCGCCTATACACAAAATTCGAACTGGGCGGAAGATTGACAAATATCCAGGTAGGTTTTACCGAACCGTGGTTGTTCGACACAAGAACCTCTGCGGGCATGGACGTATACTACGTGAATAGGTTGTACGAATACTACACAAAAAGAGACATTGGGTTTGCCACCCGCGTATCACTACCATTTTACCTCGATTATACCAGATTCAGTTACGGTTTCAGAACTGAGAGAACGCAGATACTTGATATCGCCAGGTCCTACACTCCACCTTCGACAGGATACAGTCTGTATGATGATACCATACCCAAGTGGACGATCGCTAATTCTTTCTCGATCAGCAGGGACTCGCGCGATTACATATTCAATGCATCCAGCGGTTCGTATATTTCGCTCGGTGCCGAATTCGCCAAGAAGATTCTATATGCAAATATAGATTACAATCGATATACGATTGATGCCAGAGCTTACTTCCCGCTCATCTGGAAAATATCACTAATGACACGTATCAGTGCTGGCGTTGTAACTAGCTCTGATGAAGTTCCGATCTACAAACGCTTCTACGCAGGTGGAATTGGCACCGATGGAGTGCGTGGCTATCCCGACCGCTCGCTGTCACCCATCGAGGATGGAAGGGTTGTCGGCGGTAGTGCTGTCTTAGTAAACAACCTGGAATTGAAGCTCAAATTGTCCCAAGGGATGGCATTCGTTCTCTTCTTCGATGCCGGAAACACTTTTACTTCTTACCGTGACATGAATCTTCATAACCTTTACCGTGGTGCGGGTGCGGGTATCAGAGTTGAAGTTCCGATGATCGGAGTCATGGGTTTTGATCTCGGCTACGGTTTCGACCGGGAAAATCCGGGTTTTGAACCGCATTTCCAGATAAACCCGTTTGGCATGTTCTAGTATTGAAATACGGTATCATATACACTCGACGCGCGGCAATGCACTATCATCCAGGAGAGCATGGCAAAAAAGTAAGGCGTGGTGTCCTTTCTGTGGATGGTATGGAAAGATTATTCAATCTGGAGGACAGATGAAGAAATTGCTTTTCCCGATACTTTTCTTGCTGAGTATCACGGTCGCAAGGGAGGTCAAGATTGGTCTCGTTAATGCTGAACGCGTTATGAATGAGTACCAGGCGACAGCAGCAGCAACGGCTGAGTTCAATCAATATGTTTTTACGTTCCGGGATTCGGCCTCGATATTGAAAAGAAAGATCGATGAGCTGAAATCTGAATTAGCGACGCAGGAGCTCCTCCTGTCCGAAGAGGCGAGACTGAGAAAAATTGATGAAATCGAAGCATTGACAGAATCTTACAATCAGTTCCTTCAGAACATATTCGGTACACGTGGAAAGGTCGAACAAAAGAATGATGAGGTGATGGCTCCACTACTTGAAAAGATCAACAACGCGATCACAAAAATCGCCGAGCAGGAGGGATTTGAAATCATCCTCGAGCTCTCTGAGGGTGTCTATTATGCACTGAGTGAACTAGACATCACCGATATGGTCATCAACGAGTTAAACCTTGAATACGGACCGACAACGCTGCCAACCGGTGAGATGAAGAAGGTCATCGTCATTTTTCCGTTCCGTGAAGAGAATCCTGAGGCGATAAATGCGGGGCTCAGTCAAGTATGCCAGGATGAATTGTACCGTACGATCAGGATTTTCAGCGGCCGGTATACAATTGTCGATAAAACCACGATCAACATGGAGATAGTGAAACGAGGATTGGGAGTGAACATTATAGACGATAATCAGGCTTATGAGCTCGGAACATCGATGCTGTGTGACTATATTATTACGGGAAGGGTGTCAAAGGTAAGTGCCAAGATCGAATATACGGTCATGATAAAGAACGTAAAAGAAAAGACGGAGATATCCCGGAGAACAAGCAGCGTGACCGAATTGGTGAAACTCTACGAGGCGCTCAACAATGATCTGAGGGCGCTGCTCGATAAGATTCAACAGTGATTTAACGATTCAAGAACCATCATCTGGGCTGTAGTCTCTTGACCTCTTTTATCATCTCCCTGATCTCGCGTTCGAATTCATCCTGGAATATCAGATACTTCGCCTGCTGGCTGGGTGTAAGCATAGTCCGGATCTCCCTCATTTTATCGATCTGGCGCTCTACTCTGTCCCTGAGAATCTTCTCGTAAGCACCCAGTGATTCCGTTATTTCATTATCAGAAGCGCCGGTTCCGAGCAGCTCCTTGAGGTGAAGAAGTATTTCCCGCCGCTGCTCGCGAAATTCGTTGTCGATCTTGTGCAATTCATTCAACTTGGGAAAAAATTCGATCGCCTGTTCAGTGCTTAAATCGAGTTCCTTTGTCAGACGATAAATCCTAACTTTTTCGATTATTTCCCGGGGATCTCTGGAATCGCTTTCCTGACCGTGCGAAAATGCCACGAGAATCAGGGAAAAAACGATGAACGCCTTCATACTGCCTCCTATAATATGCCGGTACACATGCTATGTGCCGGACCGATACTTTCTATGTAACGCGATAATAAGTGCTTCCTCCTCTTCGCGGGTCAATTCATCGATTGCTTCTTCATAATCAGGCAACAGATGATCCTCTATTAGAGTGAGTTCTTTCACCATCTGTCTGTCCACGGTACCGGCGACGACAAGGCCAGCAATATCTTCATCTTCAATGAGTTCGGCAACAGGTATATTGAATTCAACAGTGCCGTTACGGGGCCATAAGATTATCAGCAGTAGCGCGGCGGCGGCAAGAACAGGTATCAGGATTTCCGGCAGGAGCCGTGGCAGCCTGGATCTTGGCCGCGACAGCCATACCGTGTGACGGACGTTCGTTTTCATTCCCTCAAATACTTCAGCAGGATGCAGCGTAACGTTATCTGAATTCATCAAACCATATTGCCGTTTGATTTTTTCATATTCCCGCGTGCATTCCACACAACGCGAAAGATGATTAAACAACTCTTCACGCTCTCTCGAACCCAGCTGTTCTTCGAGGAGCTCGACCATCTGTTCGCGCGTCCGACCACAATCTCTCATAGCCAGTCCTTTAAGTATGCCCGTAATTTCCGCACTGCGTGGTGATGATTAGCCTTTGCAGCACCCTTGCTAATTTCCATGATCTCCCTATTCCTCCGAAAGTGTATCCCTCGTAGTGGCGAAGAATGAAAGTCATCCGCTGTCTTTCAGGCAACCTTTCGAGCGCTCTATCTATGGCTACCTTCATTTGTGTTCGCTCTCGCAGCGCGTCTGCAGGTACCTGATGCTCTCGACAGAGGCAATGCAAACCGCTCGCCTCTTTTAAACGAAATGCACGTGTTAACCGTGATCCTGTAGATCCATGTGAACAACCTAGCCCGTTCATTGAATTTAATGAGGTTTCTATAGACCTTGATAAGAACCTCCTGATTGATGTCGCGCGCATCTGCTTCATTCCTTGTATATTTATAACATGTCCTATATACCGGGATCGGGTACTTCTCAACGATCGGGTCGAACACCTGTTCTTCGCCTCTCTTAGATATTCGAACCAGAATCTCATCGTCTTGGTCACTCACTTTATTGGACGCTTGAATTATGACAGCGGTTTAGAAAACCAACGGCAGTTGACTAACCTTAATCGTTGTACAGACGCGGGTTGGCTCTTAGCTACTCTTCTTCCTCGGTATAGGGCTCAAACTGGTCCTTCTCGGCACCGCATTCAGGACACACCCACTCATCCGGCAGATCCTCAAATGATGTACCGGCTTGAACGCCGTTGTCAGGATCACCAAATTCAGGATCATAGATGTATCCACATACCGTGCATTGCCATTTGACTATCATAAACCTCCCTTTTTGAACCTGCAAATTCTACAGAATAAGTCCAAGCTGTCAAGAGCTCAGCAATCCGGCATACAACTGAGCATATTTCTTTGCCGACTCTTCCCAGGAGAAGTCATATTTCATGCAACTCTCGGACAGGCTCCTGTACTTCTCGGCTTGTCTGAAAACATCACGGGCAGTCTCCGCAGCACTGGCAAGCGCTCTGCCACTATATTCGGTGAAAAGAAATCCATTTCCAGACAAGTTCTCACTGTCGAATTCATGTACAGTATCAGCAAGCCCACCGGTACTGCGAACGATGGGCACGGTACCGTATCTCAAACTGATCAGCTGGCCCAATCCACACGGTTCGTATTTGGACGGCATGAGGAAAAAGTCACTCCCAGCATATATTCGATGCGCCAGTTTATTATCAAACTTGATGTTCACACACAAGCGACCATGATAGACGTCCTGGAGTTTAAGTAGTTTGTGATGATATGATTCCTCACCAAAACCGAGAATGATCATATTGTAGCCCATCTTGATTATCTCATCCAGGGCACAGAGCAGGATGTCAAATCCCTTCTGGCCAGCGATCCGTGATACAACGCCGATGAGTGGTCTGTTTGTGTCTAGGCCATGATCGGAGCAAAGCCGCGATTTGTTGCGCTGTTTACCGTCGAAATCAACGTATTGCTCATACAGAAGTTTATCCGAACTGGGATTCCATTGTTCGTAGTCAATTCCGTTAAGGATCCCGTGGAGATCGTTGGCACGTGTCCTCAGTACCCCGTCCAAACCAAAACCCAGTTCGGGGGTTTGTATTTCTCTGGCATAATTTGGTGAGACAGTCGTGACAGCATCAGCATATACAATACCCGCTTTGAGGAAATTCACATCACCGTAGAATTCCAAGCCTCCCGGCGAGAAGTATTTTTTCTCGATTCCCAGTATCGGGAACTTATCCTTGGAAAATTTCCCCTGATAGCCGAGATTGTGGATGGTGAAAACGCTACGGGCTTTCAACCGCTTAGATTTCATATATAGCGGCACCAAACCCGATTGCCAGTCATGGCAATGAACTATGTCATAGGATTCCCTTTCCAGCACCTTTAGAGCTGCTCTGCAGAAGAAAGTGAATCGTTCGCAATTGTCGGGAAAATCACCGCTGGAGTCACCGTACAGCCCATCTCGTGCGTAGAAATCTCTGTTGTCAATAAATATATAGTTATCCTGCCGGTAATAATCCACACGGTGGTCAACGGCCATTTTCAAATGCGCCGACCATTCCTTCTTTCCTCCGATGCCTTTGTAGCGTGGCAGGATGATCTGAGTGTCGATGCCTGAATTGACGAGTGAACGTGGTAATGCGCCCGCGACGTCGGCCAGACCGCCGGTCTTGGCAAAAGGTACCGCCTCAGATGCTATGAAAACGACCTTCATTTTATATTTTGTTTTGAACGCTCAGAGATACCTCCAACAGCGGTCCCCGGTCAAATGATGTTCTTGAGATACGCCGCTGAATCCTCTGGACCGGTTGGGTTAATATAGAAACCTGTCCCCCATTCGAAACCCGCAATATGCGTGAGAACCGGAATGATCTCCAGGTGGTAATGATAGAAATCAATACCACCCATGGTTATTGGCACAGTATGGATGATATAGTTATAAGGTGGCGTATTGAGCGCTTTCTTCAGGCGCATTAGGCAATCCTTTAGAATAGCGGCCAAGTCCTTCAATTCTCCAGTTGTGGCATCTTCGAAATTGGAGCGATGGTTTCGCGGAAGTATCCAGCATTCAAAGGGAAATCGCGGGGCAAAGGGACATACGAGAATGAACGAGTTGTTTTCACTGATCAAACGCTTTCTCGCCTTTGTTTCCTGAACCACGATGTCACAGAAGATACAGCGCTCGCGGTATTCATAATACCTTTTTGCGCCGTCCATCTCTTCCATGACTCTCTTGGGGACAACTGGAGTCGCGATCAACTGCGAGTGACTATGCTCGAGCGAGGCACCTGCTGCAGCGCCAAAGTTCTTGAATACCATCACATAGCGGAGACGCTCGTCTCTTTTAAGGTCAAGTATTCGCTGCTGATAGGCATACACGACATCGCCGAATCCATTCAAATCCATGTCAGCCAGATCCTGCTCATGTACAGGTGTTTCGATGATGACCTCATGAGCTCCGATGCCATTCATACGGTCGTAAATCCCCTCGCCCCGTCTGTCGATCTCTCCTTCGATCCTCAGTGCAGGGAATTTGTTGGGTATAACACGCAGTTTCCAGCCAGGTGCATTAGGGGCCGAGTTATCCGTACGGATGGCGTATATTTCAGGCGGTGTCGCTGACTCATTACCAGGACAAAAAGGACATTCCTTCGGTGTTATTTTCTTAGATTCGGGGGAAAATTTGAAATCTTTTGGGCGCTTCGCGCGCTCGGTGGAAATTATTACCCAGCGACCTAAGACAGGATCTTTCCGTAGTTCTGGCATTAACCTCTTTACTCTTCGCTTTCTGTCTGTGGCTCCGGGGCTTCCTCTGGTTCGGGCAACAGGATTTGGATATCGGCCTCTTCTCTTATCTTATCGAGAAAACCAGCGGCGAGTTCACCCTGTTGCTGGCGCTTCATACGCGATTCGATGATATTTCTCACGTCGTCAAGGCTTCGGTAGTGTTCAGAAATGTGCTCGACCATCTTTATGATAGTCCATGTATCTGCCTTGACGCTGAACACTTTGCTGATCTCACCTATCTTCAAGGAGAAGAGAATTTTGTCGTAATCCTCACCCATCATGCCCCGGCGTATGAGTCCGGTCTCACCGCCGCGCACGCTCGATACTGCGGTTGAATACTCAGCGGCAAGCGAATCAAAGGATTCTGGGTTAGCAATGACCTCTTCATGCACTTTTTCGGCAACTTCTTTTGAATCCAGTATTATCTCGTGGACGCGAGCAGATTCGGGCATCTTGAACTCTTCGATGTTTTCACTGTAATTTCTTTCTACCTCGGCAGAATCGATAACGATTGCATCGAGCACGACCTTCTGATATAAGCCCTGATCCATTGCGGTCTTCATAGCGTCTTTGAGTTGTGTAAAGTACCCATCGTGCAGAAAATACTTGTTACGCCAGGCCAATTCCATTCTCAGATCCTCATCAAAGATGATACCGAGCAATTCTTCAACCTTATCCGGACGGGAAAGGTCTAACCTGGCAAATCGAGGCGACATGTTTTCATTCCTCTGCGTGGCGTCATCCCAGGTTATCCTTCTGCCGTTTATTTCAGCTATTGTGACTCCTCTGCTTTGTTCGGTCGTGTCCTTCAGGACCGCGATGATCGAATCGTTAAATGTGGCTATTTTTGCCTTTTTCTTCAATCTCTTGGTGAAAGCTTCCTCTTCCCTTTCGATATTTTGCGTCCTGACCTGCGCTTCGATCTGCTTTTTGACTTCTTCAAAGTCACGGTAATGCTCAGGTTTGTGAGATGTAATGTAGTATATACCAAACTTCTCGTCGAAGGGAACGATTTTTGTCAGTGTATTGACTTCGGTATTGAAGATTACGGAATCAATACTCGCGTGTTTCCGGCCGGGGTAAACGATACCCATGTTGCCACCGTTACGGGCACTCGTTTCGGTTGAATACAGCTTGGCAAGCGTGTCGAAGCTTGCATTATCCTTGATAAGAGAATCAAGAAGGACCTGCGCAAGACTATCCGATTCGACGACAATCTCCCGCCCCATGACTTGTTCGCTGACGACGTACTTGTCTTTATTCTCTTCATAGTATTTTTTCATCTGTTTATCGGTCGGATTTGCCTTGCTGATCACTTCATAGGCACGCACCTCGTCCAGGAGGATGGTTCTGTTTCGATTATTAAAACTATTCTTGAAGAATTCTGTGTCCGTTATCTTGTTCTCAACCGCGCTGGCGAATATCAGGCGCTCCGTTATCATCTGCTCGAGTACTACCTTCTCATCGGGACGCGCAAACTGACCGCCGCGTCCAGTTTTCTCATCCAATTCCAGACGTGTTATATTGTATCCATCTATGACCGCGACGTAATCCTGATAATTCTTCTTGAAACAACGTTCAACGCCATTCAATGAAAAAGAATCGAGTGGGGCTTTGCGGAAACGCGTCGCTACAATTTCATACATCCTCGCTGAGTTCAGATAATCTTCCAGTATCTCGAGAACCTGCGCCAAACGGTAATAGGCCCAACCGTCCTTGTGCTTGTAGTTATCAACGACGTCTTGATATATTTCTGCAGCTTTTTGAAAATCCAATAATTTGCTGTAGTAAATATCACCCATCTCGAGCTTCCACTGATAGGGATCTTTGTTTTTCTGTATCCTTTCCTCGCAATATTGCAGTGCTGCTTCATAATCCTCATTCATTACCAGGTTAACATATTCCTGCGGTAGCGCGAAGAAAAGTATGAATAGCATGAGCATCTGGCCTCCTTTCTTGAGTGTCTATTTTACATAAATATCAACCACTGTCAAGCGGCTAAAATTCACTTTACAAATCGCGGATTATGTGTATATTTAATGCAATGCAAGCCGTCATAGAACTCAAGGATATCAAACGCAGTTTCAAGAACCATTTCTGGCAGAAAAAGAAACAGGTGCTTGAGGGCATTTCACTGCAAATTCGTGAAGGTGAAGTATTCGGTTTTCTTGGACCCAACGGCGCAGGCAAAACAACGACCATAAAGATCATCACCGGACTGATCAGACCAGACTCTGGCTGCGTTAGCATATTCGGTATGACACCCCATTCACTATCAGCAAAACAGCGCATCGGCTTCCTGCCCGAATCTCCGTACTTTTACGAACATCTGACCGGCTATGAATTCCTCAAGATCCACGCGGTTCTGAGCAATCTCGAGAAGTATAAAGAAAGGACATTTACGCTCCTTGAGCGTGTAGGATTGAAAGACGCGATGCACGTCCAGCTGAGGTCTTATTCAAGAGGCATGCTGCAACGGATCGGCATAGCCCAGGCAATGATCGGATCACCTGATCTGCTCATTCTTGACGAACCGCTAACCGGGCTTGATCCGATTGGACGCAAGGAGATAAAGGATTTGATACTGGAGGAAAAGAGCAAGGGTACAACCATCTTTTTCTCGTCTCATATTCTACCCGACGCTGAAGCGGTCTGCGACCGCATTGGCATAGTCATACAGGGTAGGATAAAAGAGATCGGTGATATGTCGACACTACTCAAGAAGGGCCTCCAGGCTGACAAGATCACTCTTGAGGACTGGTTTGTCGATCAGGTAAAGGCGACGGCTGAGAAAAGAGGAACGACTCGATGATGAATTTAAGCATAAGTCAATGTTCATCCGCAGCTGAAAGAAAATGCATAGAGTAATAGCGATATTCGAAAACACTTTCAAGGAAGGCCTACGGCAGAGAATTCTGTCCTTGCTGGGCATTTTTGCTCTATTGCTTATCGTAGTTTCGGTTTTTCTAGAACCTTTCGCCCTTGGCGAAGCGCCTAAGATAATGCGTGATTTCGGTCTCGCCGTGACTTCACTCTTTGGCGTACTGACTACAATAATCATCGGCTCTGCGCTCATCCACCGAGATATAGAAAAACGCACGATCTACACTGTGCTGGCAAAACCGGTACGCAGGGGTGAAGTTGTGCTGGGCAAGTTCCTGGGTCTGGGCGCGCTCATTGCCCTGCTCGTACTTGCCATGCTATTGATACATCAATTGATCATTTTCGTCCAAGAAGGTGTATTTGAGCCTTCATTGCTCATTGTTTTTCCGTTTGAACTCATCGAGGTTTCGGTGATACTCGGTATCCTTCTGCTATTCTCGTCGTTTTCTTCGAGTACACTGACTTCGATAATGGGTGTGATATTTTTCGTTACAGGACATGCCATGCCCGACTTGAAGTTGTTCGCGGAAAGTACCAAGGTTGAAGCCCTCAAACACGTCGCTTATGGGTTCTACTACCTTCTGCCCAACCTCAGCAACTTCAATTTTCGCACCGACCTTGCCTATAACATACCCCTGCCGGCGGATCAGGTTATCTTTTCCGTATGCTACGGCGTGATCTATACAGTATTTCTTCTCTATGTCACGACATTGATCTTTGAACGCCGTGAATTCAAGTAGTCAACTTTGACTCCTTCCCGATGCACAGGGAAATAGAATGACCAAGAAGATCGCCATCGCATGCCTGATTCTGGTCGTGCTCCTCAGTCTTGCTTACCGAATAGACATGAGAAAAACCCCTCATGAGTTGATCGGCGAATTGATGTATTTCCCTTCAGGCTATGCTTTACGTACGCTGTCGGTCGGATATCATGCTCCGCTCGCCGACATCGTATGGCTGCGATTCATTCAGTACTACGGTGAGCACCGAATGACAGACGCGAGGTTTGAACTGATGTACCATATACTCGATATATTGACAACACTCGATCCGAGATTCCTCTATTCGTACACGCTCGGCGCGCTCATGCTCACCCATGATGCACAGAGACCAGACCAGGCAGAAGCGCTACTAAAAAAGGGCATGTACTCAAACCCTGATGAATGGAGGATCCCTTTTACTTATGGGTTCATCAACTATATTTTTCTGAAGGAATACCGGGTGGCTCAGACCTATTTCCGCGTTGCTTCTACAAAACCCGACGCGCCTGATATGGCAAAACGGTGGTATGCGTTCATTACTTACCTCAAGCTCGGTGACCTAAAGACTTCGCTGGCACTCTGGATGGACCTCTATAATAATACCGAGAATCCCGAGGAAAAGGAGATCGCGGCGATCTACATAAAGAAGATTAAGATGCAGATAGACATTGATTTCCTTAATCGTAAAATCGGGGAATATGCTGATGCAATAGGCTATCCGCCTGCCGTGATAACTGACCTGGTAACGTCAGGGCTCGTCGAGGCAATACCCGAAGAACCACATGGTGAGAGCTACTATATAAGAGACGGAAAAGCCCGTTCCACATGGGATCGGGATAATTGAAAAACCGGAGCTATTCTAAGACTTCTGGCTAGGTCTTGCTTTTCTGACCGAAATTCTCCCTGATACCTTCTACCATCTGATTGAAGCTGTCAGCAACGTCATGAATTGCATCACCTTTGCGAAATCTCAGGGTCACTGTATAGTCACCGTTCTGTACCTTTTCCATGAACATCTTCAGACGGTATAGCGGACCGGCAATCCGATGCGATACGAATATGCACACAACCGCAAGAAAGAGAAAAGCGACGGGCAGGATTATGAGCAGTGGTCTCGTGGATGCGACTATCAGTTCACTGCCGGTTGGTGCCCGTCCATAATTTTCTATGAAATCAACGATCGAAGAAAGGAAGAAATAGTGGTTTATCAGCGTAATAAGCAGTGTTATGACAAAGACAAGAAAAAGCATCAAACCCAGCATCCTGAATTGAAATTTCTTGTGCACGATATAGTTTCTTCTCTGTAATTTCATGGTTCCTTTCGGGTTATGGAAGAACCAACAAAAGCGGGGCTTTCGCACCAAAGGCAGTTAGAATATATGAAAAGGCTGCTGAGCCATTGCTGCTTGGCGTAGTGTTGTCAGCCTGGTATGCTGAATAGTAGACACAACCTTGTGGTCCGCCAGGGGGCCCGGGTGGAACAGGTGGAGCAGCAACCAAAAGATTCTCGATTACCGTGAAAGTTATGTTAAAAGGATTCTTGAAACCTGGATGCGGTTTTAGCAATGCATCTGGAGGAAATGGCGGCAAACGTACCCCTCCTGCAAGGGACATGTTACCGACAACTCCAGGAAGAATAGACGGATTTGCCTCACTCACCTTTGTATCTAAATCACCAGGGTAGACCCCGCCAGCCAGGGTATTGAATTCTTCGACGGCCGCGTGCGCCGAATGCATGTTCGCCTTCACGCTTGCTTCATAAGCCCGGTTTCTCAAACCGACATAATTTGGGATTGCGATCGCCGCCAGAATCGCGATGACAACGACGACGACCATGAGTTCGATCAAAGTAAAGCCTCTATGCATGCACCCTCTCCGTCTTCGATAAAAAATATTGGGGGGCAATTCGCTTGCCCCCCAATACCCATTGTTCATGCGATTTTTCACGCGATTATTGACCAGATTGTAGCGTAAGAGCCATGACCGCATCAACACCATTACCAGTGATGATATATCGGACTGCCGTCCCTGCCGGTGCGGGCGTTGTGGCACTCGCGTCAAATGACTCATAGAACACCACACCTGCATCAGCTGCCGCAGCATACGCTGCCGGTCCTATGTCACCCTCACGGTTAGCAGTCGCAACCGGATTCTTGAAGCTTGTCGGCAACAAAACATTGGCCGGCGCCGGTGGCCAGTTCCAAGTAGCTGCTCCAGCTATGCTACGAAGATCTGCAACGACACCGGTGATAGTTCCAACCCCTTCTGCACAATCAGCTGCATAGATTCCTTCAGTCAGCGTCGAGAAGTCCTCAGCAGCAAGCTGCAGAGTATGCATGTTGTTCTTTACCGATGCTTCCTTGGCACGCTTCTGCATGCTGATGAAGTTCGGTATTGCGATCGCCGCCAAGATACCAATGATAACGACAACCACCATGAGCTCGATCAGGGTAAATCCTTTATTCTTCATTTTTTGCCTCCTCAGCAAAGAATGGTACTAGTAGAGTGGAATAATGTGCCCCCGAATATTGAAAGGTCGATAACAAAACCCGGTTTACTTAACCAAGAGGCTTTAGGACACAGACAGCACGAGTATTAAGGCTTACGCCTCATTCCATCACCAGAAAGCCACACCCATCTTATTGGAGAAACTGATAGATTTTTAAAGACCAATTTACCTTATTATATAGCAATATCTGTGCCACGTCTATATGAAAGAAACCCATGAAATCGCGGGGCAAAAAAATTACTGTACTGTCTCAACAATAGCAATGTGTCTCATTGTTAAACACTTAAGTCTCGGAAATAATATACCTCTGAAATCCATCGATCTGCACTGAGGCGTTATTTCTTCCTCTTTTTGGTATTCTTGAATCTACGGTACAGGGTCGCACGGGACACCCCCAGTATCCTTGCTGCCTCGCTCATATTGCCGTTACATTCCTTCACTACCCGTGTGATCTCCTCGGACTGGATTTGATTCAGGCTCTTCCCTCTAGGCCGCGGCAGGCCGAGATGCTGGGGTTCTAAGTAGTGAGAATCGCTCAAAATTGCGGCTCTTTCAATCACGTGGCGCAATTCTCTCACGTTGCCAGGCCAATTGTAGTTGTTCAGTATTTTTAGTGAATCTACCCGTAACACACGTTCACCGATGTTTTCACGCGTACATATCTCCTTAAGAAAGTGTCGGGCGAGTAACGGTATGTCGTCGTGGCGTTCTCTTAAGGGCGGCAGCACGAGCGGGATTACATTCAAACGATAGTATAAATCTTCTCTGAAACTGCCCTTTCTCAATTCCTCGCTGAGATTTTTGTTAGTAGCAGCTATGAGCCTAACATCGACCTTGATTGGTTTTGTCGCACCCAGCGGAACAATTTCCCGTTCCTCCAGCAGCCTGAGTATCTTGACTTGAATTGTCGGCGAAGCATCACCGATCTCATCGAGAAAGAAAGTTCCCTTGTCTGCCGTCCTGAAAAGTCCTTCCTTGTCGGTCGTAGCACCTGTGAATGCGCCACGTTTATAGCCAAAAAGCTCACTCTCGAGCAAGGTATCAGGCATTGCCGCGCATGAAACAGTAACGAAATTGGACTTCGCGCGCTTTGAACGGTTGTGTATTTCGCGGGCGAACAACTCTTTGCCCGTACCCGATTCACCGAGCAACAAGACCGTGGTATCGGTTGCCGCGATCTTATCGAGCATTGCCAGGGTGCTACGCATCTGTTTGCTCGTCCCGATTATCTTTGTCGGCCCTTTCAGATACCCGCTCAGATTTGCCCTGATTCGAACTGCCAGCTCGTCTATGGAAAAGGGTTTTAATATGTAATCACTTGCCCGGTCACGCAAGGCGTTGATTGCCGAATCCATTGAACCATATGCCGTGATGAATATGAATGGCACGTCAGGATGTATACCCCGCACCTTTCTCAGGAATTCAAACCCGTCGATCTCCGGCATCTTTATGTCGCTGATGATCAAATCGTAATGCTGGTTCTTTACCTCGGCCATTGCATCTTTTGGATCAGTCGTCGCGAATACCTGATAGCCCTTCTGCTCGAGAGCGTATCCCAGCCATTTGATAAGACTGGCCTCATCATCAAGCAGGAGAATCTTATTTTTCATGGATTATCCACGTCCGTGTGTAGCAGTTTACAAGCAATGACGGAAGAGTCAATCCTATTTTCTTCTGAGTGCGAACAATTCATTCAGCACAAAAGTCAATTGCGGTTTTATCAACAACTCCCTTAATCCATCTCTACTTCTCATTGCGAAATCCATCAATATACTCACGCTTCCTATATTACGCAGGGGTACGCCGAACTCAAGCGCCACTCCGTGTTCAGTAACATCATTAAAGTACCAGGGATTGAAGTAATACATCAGACCAATATTACCACGATTCATAAATATCTTCAACCGGTTCGGCGAGTCAAACGTAGTATCACTCCAGAAAGAGTGTTCATAGATGATGCCAAGCGGCCATCCTGCAATTTTTGGATATATCCCGACCGAAAGTCGCTCGGGAAGATCAATCATCGTCGTCTCCTCAGGCAGGTATACCATTCGCACCCGGCCAAAGGACTCATAAGCGACAGAGAACAAGTCATGCTTTAGCCCAAAAGAAAATATCCTTCCCCGGTACCTGTAGGAGAATGTATCGACGAGACTGTACGAGCCGATGCTGTGGGTCCATATTTCCCAGGCGTTACCGAAGAGAAAGGATCCGGTTGTCGCAAGTTCGAAGGCTCCCAATCGTTTGCTCAATCCAGCGTACACTTCCTCTACACCCCCTTCTCCAAGGGCATGTATTTGTAGAGAACTATCCTCGAGGTAAACGTCAAAGCATTGATTGAAACGCTCGCGGTTGCCGACCATTACGCCGAACCCGTGTGTCAACGGCACGGCAAGGGACAATTTTATTGGATTCGTCCAGAATACCCCGCGGAGATCTCCCGATTCATTCAATAGCATGTATTCGGGACTTACGGTAAAACCGAGCCGGGCCAGATGGCTTCCTTGCATGAATGGATCGTTAAAGATACCGAGGTCTTCTCCGATACCACCTATTGAGAAAATCGAGGCGTTAATCAGAAAAGCGATGATGATACTCATTACGCTCTGTTGACTAATATCGGGGATCGGGCGGCTCGATATACCCGATGTTCAGACGATGCGAACCCCGTACTATCTTAACCCGTGAAATGTCATAGCTCTCTGGTGTGATACCGATAAAGAAACCGTAGTTAGAGTCAGGATGCTCGATCAGGTGTTCAGCGTGTTTTGCGATATCTATCGTCACCATCGTATCACCGACTCCAATCCTCTTCAGAGCAATGAGAGGACCGGTCGGCGTATCGAATGTTGAAAAGGGTTCAAGCAATTGGCGTACTCCGATCTCGATCGTATCGCGGTGGCTGAAATATTCAGCGCACCTGAATGAAAGTTCAGCATAGACGGCCATCGTGCTATCGAGCAGCGTATCGTAATTGAACTTCACAAAATCACGATATACCCATCCCGAACCGATCCAGTCATCAAACAAAGTCGGTTCTGGTCCGTTTATGATATGACAATCAACTTCGACGAATGCCGGTATCATAACGTCATTCTTCTCGAGTATTATCCTGGCCGGGTTCTCCCCTTCACGTGAGGAGATATAGCAGAAACCAGTATCACGCGGTACGATCATTATTCCCTTGGCCGCCTGTATCTGCTCCAACTCAATATAATTGAAGTAGAGAATAACAGAATCGCCCTGTGCGATTCCGTACCGGATCGAATCGCTGTTGAAATCACCGCCCGGCGTCGTCCAGGGTACATCCAAATTTCTCCTCGTCCAGTCAGCTTCGTACTCACTGAATTCAACGTCCATCAAGTGCAGGCTGAAAGGAACCGTATCATTATTGAATGAATTCCTTATGTTGAGAATCATTCTTATCTCATCGAGCCCCAGATAAGTAGAATCCGGGAAGTCAAAAACGAGCATGGCACGGGATTCGTATTCCGCGTTCTTGCCAAACACCAGGTTAACCGCGCTGCCGGTATTAATATTCTTGTATTCGGTGAACGTTGAGAACAGATTGAGTTCAAGAAATTGAGGGGTGAATTCCCCTCGTTGACGTAGTTCGTCTTCTCCAACTGGCAGCTCATTGCACGCCAGGAAAATCAGCGATATAATCAGAATGCACTGTTTCATTAAGCTAATCATAATCATATTTTTCAATAAGTCAAGTTAGAAATAGATATCTTGCTCGTCGTAGCAGGACTCACATCGCGATCTTCTCGTGAGGGTCGTGCAGAATGGATGTGCACATGAAAGTTCATTTCTTCTCTGACCATTCACCGAATGTGAAGATGCTGCTCCGACCGGGGCTACTCATGCTCAGACACGAGCATTGGGCTCCATGAACCGCAGTGAGTCCGCGAGTCGTCATAGGGCATGTATTCGTAAGGCTATTTTTAAGGATGCACTTGACAGACTAACATATTTGATTATATTTAGTTGTGGCGACCGCAAAAATGCCCATATTACAAGAGAAATTGAGCACAATCATCCTAGCTGCAGGTGTCGGCAAGCGCATGAAATCGAAAACTCCAAAAATACTACACCGGATATTGGGCAGACCCATAATTTCATTCGTTTTAGAGCTGGCACGCGGCATCGGCAGCGCGCAGACTATCCTGGTTGTCAGTGACTGCTCCGGTGATTTCTTCGAATCGCTTGGCGGCAGTGTCTGCTATGCTATCCAAGAAGAGCCGCTCGGCACAGGTGACGCCGCGGCCAAAGGGCTCGAGAAGACGGAGCATGACAATGTACTCATACTGTGCGGTGATGTACCCTTGCTCCAAAAGAGAACAATCCTCGATCTGATAGAATACCACAATAATCAAAATGCGTGTGTGACGGTTCTTACCTGTCAAATAAAAGATCCCTTCGGATATGGCAGGATAATCCGCGATCAGGATGGTCATGTTAAGGAAATCATCGAACAGACCGACGCCAACCCTGAACAGCAAAGGATCAATGAAATAAATGCCGGTGTCTACTACGGCAAGACGAAGCCGATCATGTCCGCCCTCAATGAAGTCACGACCGATAACAAGCAAGGAGAGTACTACCTGACCGATGCGATTCATAGTATGGTAAAAACGGGGAAATCAGTATCCGGCTATATGATAGATCGCGAAGAGGAAATAACTGGCATAAACACACAGGAACAACTCGCGCGGGTCCGCGCACTGGTGAAGAGTAGATGGTTCGACCTTTTGATGAGACGCGGTGTTTGCATCGAAGACCCAGTGACAACGAACATCGACCTGTCCGTCAAGATCGGTGACGGGGTTCAAATAAGGCCATACAGCTTGATCGAAGGCAACACAACGATCAGCGATGGTGATACCATCGGACCCTTTGTCTGGATAAAAGACGGCAAGGTGGTCTGCTCTACAAATGTATAGCATGAACACGTAGATATGAGTTCATCCGGCAAGGCTCTGCTCTACATACTCGTGATCACGCTCGCCGCATTTCTGATATCGATAATATTCATGTATACCCGCGAAAACCCTGAGGCGATACGCAAGAAGAACAGTAGTATGCGCGTCGAAGTTCTTAACGGGTGCGGTGAGAACCGGTTAGCAATCAAGGTTGCCAACGTACTCAGAAGAAAGGGGTTCAATGTAGTCAAGATCGGTAATGCCACACAGTCTGATTTCGAGCAGACAGTTGTGATCGAACGCAGCGTGGATGATTACAGCAACGCGAAATATTTTGCCAAACGGATAAAATGCAAATATATCGGTAAAGATATCGACCCTGCGCTACATCTGGATGTAAGCCTGATTCTCGGTCGTGATTATTCAGAGTATTTTGCCGACGTCTCTGAGAAATTTTAGGAGAAATCGAGTGAAAAGTGAAAGTGCGTCACTAGTCAAGAAACTTGCCAATATGATCGATCAGAAAAAGGGTGAGGACATCGTTGTTTTCGATTTGCGCGACCTCTCCCCTATCACTGATTACTTCGTCATTTCAACTGGGCTTTCCGATGTGCACGTCAAGACGATCGCCGAACACATCATGAAATCCGAATCACCCCAGCATGCAGAAGGACTGGAAGCAGCCTCGTGGGTACTCCTCGATTTCATAGACGTCATAGTCCACGTTTTTTCAAAGGACGCACGAGAGTTCTACGGGTTGGAGCGATTGTGGGGTGATGCACCGGTCGTGGAATACAAAAGTGATTAGGGAAGACCTCAGAAAAATACTCAAAGAAGAATTCCCCGGTGAGGAAATCATCATCGACTATGTTCCAAGAGGCAAAGATGGCGACTATTATACAAATCTCGCGTTCAAGATCGCCTCGCGTGAAGGAGCAAACCCAATGGATGTTGCCAACAGCATCGCCAGCAAAATACAAAACCCTATCATAAAAGAAATTACCGTCCATCATCCCGCATTTATCAACTTCACTCTCGACGAAAAATACCTGCATGAACAAATATCAAAGGACATGGAGCTCAATATCGGTGAAGGCAAAAAGGTTTTGGTTGAGTATGTAAGCGCGAATCCGACCGGACCCATAAACGTTGTGAGCGCGCGGGCAGCAGCCGTAGGTGATTCTCTTGTGAGAATGCTGAGAAAAACGGGTTTCCGCGCATATGCCGAGTATTATGTCAATGATGTGGGGAAACAGACCGATCTTCTTGCCGAAAGCGTCATTCAGCGCCGGATTGAACTCTCGGGCGGCGACGCCCACATACCGGATAATGGCTACCATGGTGAATACCTACGAAAAGTTGCAGAGGAAGTCATTGCCCGGGGTCTTGAAAGCTACGAAGATATCAAGAAGTATTGTATTGATTACTTTGTTAAGGATCACCAAAAGGTAATGCGTGATTTCGGAGTGGAATTCGACGTCTGGACACTCGAGTCTGATTTGTACAAGTCGGATTATATTGATAAAGCCTTAAAGGTTCTCAATGAAAAAAACCTGACTTACACGGAGGACGAGGCGCTATTCTTCAGAACAACGGCCTTTGGAGATGACAAGGATAGGGTAATCGTCACATCTGATCGACGTAACACCTACTTGCTGCCCGATATCGCCTATCACCTCAACAAGCTGGAGCGTAATTATGATCAACTCATCAATATCTGGGGGCCTGATCATCATGGACGAATAAAGGGAATATTAGGCGGCATACAGGCACTCGGATTCAATCCTGGAATGCTTCGAATTTTGATCGTCCAGGAGGTAAAAATAAAGGAGCATGGTAAATCGGTGACCATGTCAAAGCGTGCAGGGACTTTTGCCTCGCTCAGCGACCTGCTCCAGAAGATAACCAGAGATGTGGTCCGCTTTTTCTTCCTGATGCGATCGTCCTCGCAACACCTCGATTTCGATATCGACCTTGCCATGAAGCAATCGGATGAAAATCCAGTTTACTACGTGCAGTATGCGCATGCGAGAATCCGAAGCATCGTCAGGTTCGCAGCGCAGAAGGGCATCGAGCTGCCGGACAGAGTGGAGGCATCTCTGTTGAAGGAGAACGAGGAATTTGAACTCATCAAAGATATATTGAAATACACAGAGGTCCTCAGTGATGCCGTTCGCAACCTGGAACCATACATGATTGCCTACTATCTGATCGAACTCGCCCGTGATTTTCATTCGTTTTACCAGAAACACCGTGTTGTGACCGATAACACAACACTCACCCAGGCGAGACTTTATCTCATCAATAAAACAGCGCTGACAATAAAAGAGGGACTAGAACTACTCGGAGTATCATGCCCCGAGGAGATGTGATGACCAGAGGGCTTAAAAAGACGAGAGAAGGCTTAGAAATGGCCATGGAGGCGACCGCTTACTGCCCTTTCGAGCCTACATCAATACAAAGGAGGTTTCATGAACCTTGCAAGTTTGCTGTCAAAGGATAGGGTCAACCTATCTCTAAAACCTGGAAAAAAAGATGACGTCATAAAGGATCTTGTATACACAATCAAAAAAGGAAATGATGCAGAGCTTATTGTTTCTACACTCTTGAAAAGAGAAGAATTGGGTTCAACCGGCATTGGCAAAGGTATCGCCATACCTCATTGTCGTTCACTGGCTGTAGAAAAACTTGAAATCGCGATCGGTCGAACAAATAAGCCCATCAATTTCAATTCCATCGATAAAAAACCGGTTTCTCTGGTATTCTTGATCATCGCTCCCCCCCAGGATCCCGGCAATCAGTACCTGATAACGCTCGGGAAGATCGTACAGATCGCAAAGGAGATAACTAAGAAGAACCTGATCCAAAAAGCAGAAACACCGGAGGAATTCATAACTTTGATCAATGACGTCGAAAAGAATCTCACAAAAAGGAAATAGAAATGCCAGACATCATTGAAATGCATTTGAAACTGCTATTCGATCTGGACAATTTGATTGCTGACATGGAGGAACCTAGTTACAAGAAAATAGGTTTTCAGCTCGAGGAGGAGGCAAGTCTTGTATTGATCCAGAAGCGAAATGATTTACTCAAGAAACTGCCCAAAGAGATCGCGCAAGCCTACGAAATTCTAAAGAAAAGATATCACCAGGCAATCGCACCTGTGGAAAGTGAATTTTGTCTGGGATGCTTTCAAAAACTGCCAACCCAGTTGTCAGCGCGTACTCAGGAGATCGTCACGTGCCCGAATTGCGGTAGAATATTGTACTGGCGAAAGAAAGAATGAAGAGGCGATCTTTTTTGTCGCAGGGGTAACTCCTCGGGTCCAGATTCAATTGTCATTGTCGTAGTTTCATAATACGTGTAGTAACAGATATTTTTTCCTTTGTCTATAAGGTTATCTTTACTCAGTTGTTCGACGCAGGCGTATTTCCGTAGTCTCTGAGCACTATTGAGTTAGCGCCCGAAGAATCAGTGTACTTCACGAACCGGTGAGGATAATCCTGCTCAATAAAAAAATAGAACTTACGGTTCATAAAAAATATCCGCGGCTTCATTTTGATTACCCAACACTCAAAAGTTCCTACCGGCGTTTGGACGATCGTGTCACCCTCAACGTCAAGGTCAGCATTGACAATCATAAATTCTGGTATGTGCAGCCGAAAACGGTGTTGAACCCCGGGCTCATAAACGAAACCGCGCAGGGCAAAATCCAGTGTGTGGCGGTCATATACAGGTCTGCTGTCTTGATACCGGAATCGACGCCCCTTGAAGTGAACATCGAAACCGCCGTTTTTTGTAATGAGTAACTCCGTCTTGCCTTTGACGGTCTTTTTGGCGTATAGAGTACTGAGATCATGTGTGTCTAACCGGATTTCGATAACCCTG
This sequence comes from candidate division WOR-3 bacterium, assembly GCA_029858255.1. Lineage (NCBI taxonomy): Bacteria > Pseudomonadati > Caldifarciminota > Caldifarciminota bacterium. Next base: position 64,625 of record JAOUFJ010000002.1, read on the forward strand.
TCTGAAGTGTATACGATATTATAGCCAGTGCTATCAAGATTTGAAACTACATTGATGCTGCCGATCTTTCCGTTATCATTTGTTTCGTATATCATCGATTCATGTCCTGGAAGGATTTGGAGGAAAACAATGAGCGCTACAACCAATGAAAATCAACTCCTTCTATGCTCAAAACCATTACTGACCTTACTACAATATAGCCATCTATGGTCATATTCTACGTTCTACTTTGTACTCTCGCGCGATACTTGATCGACGATATCAAGGAGATGAATGATATCCTCGACCTCGTAGTCGGCGCCCGAGTTCTCCGTCCCGAACCTATCACCATAGCGTGCAAAGACTGTCCTCATTCTCAGTAATTTGGCTCCGTAGATATCACGCTCCGCCCAATCACCAACCATGATCGCCTGTTCAGGTTCAACCTGTAACTTTTGCAGAGCCAGTCTGAAAGGTTCAGGTGCGGGTTTCCTTTTGTTGGTGTCTTCGAAAGTGATGACGATGTCGAAGATATTATGGAGGTTCAATTGACACAACCTCAACCACGCTTGCAGGCGCGGTGCATCACTCAAGACTGCAAGTTTGATCCCCCGTTTCATCAGTTCCATCAGCACTAATTGAACGTGTGGATAGAGCACAAGAGCAGCCTCACGTGCCCGACGATAACCAATTATCCCGGCAGCGTGGATCCGGTAATCAATCATACCGAGCTCACGGGTGAGGAATTTATCGAATACCCTCTGGTCTTCGATGCCTTCTTCTTCATAAATTTCATAAATTTTCGCTACCGCGTCTTTTTTGGACATCTTCAATCCAGCATCGATCATTGCGAGCGCAGCACCTTCAATTGCCCTGTCCTTCATCACCATGAAGTCAACAAGCGTGTTATCGAGATCGAATATTATCGCCTTTATCAAAGTCTCTCCCTGAACATTCCTGCGGCTTTCTCTGGTGCAATATGGTTTATGTAGAATCCTGTTCCAAGTTCAAAGCCAGTAGTACGATACATCCTCGGTGTGATCTCAATGTGCCAGTGATAGTCAGACTTGATCGTTGTCCAGTAGTTTGTCCTGGGCAAAAGGTTCGGGCTATCACATAGAATGAGATTGAACGGAGGATCATTCAAAGCATCGTACATCGTCTTGCACACTTTTTTCAGCACCCGGGACAGATCCATGATTTCGTTCTCGTCGATAAGTTTGTACGTGAATGCATGACGTTTCGGTATGATCAGAATCTCGAACGGAAACCTCGAAGCGTATGGAGCGATTACGACAAAGTACTCGCTCTGGGATATAAGACGATCACCCATTTCGATTTCCTGCTGGATTATGTCACAGAACAAACACCGTTCTTTGTAGCTGTAGTACTCCTGCGCTCCGCTTAACTTCTGTTTGACCCGGACCGGGGTTGCCGGCAAGGCGATCAAATCGGAATGAGTATGAACCATTGTCGAAGCTCCCGCGAGCGAACCGTGGTTCTTGAAAACAAGGATATACCGCATTCGTTTGTCTTTGTGTAAATCATCTATCCTTTGTCGGTAAGTATTCATGACAAGCGATATCTGCTCTTCGCCAAGCTCAAAGAAATTCGTCACGTGCTTGGGTGTCTCCACAATGACCTCGTTGGCTCCTATACCAGTCACCATGTCATATACCCCAACGCCGTGCTTCTCGAGTTCACCTTCGACGCGGAGTATAGGATTGATGTTAGGAATGACACGCAGCTGCCATCCAGGGCTATTTGGAGCGCCTTTTGCGCGTACCGCATATATCTCGTTCGGAGTGCGGGTTTCATTACCTTCACAAAACGGACAATCGCCAGACACCACTGAATCTCTCGGCGGCAACTCGGGGATTCGATCATTTTCCGTGTCGATTATGACCCACGTATCAGTGACGATATCTCTTCTGACCTCAGACATCTACTCCCTCCTTTTCAGTAACCTGCTGCAGAATATCGCATATGCTATACTTCAATCCAGTCACATATTAATACTAACCAGATTTTGCCCAGTGTCCAGCTCTTCGGTGGGCGAATCTGAGCGGCTCAGGTATTCTGTACTCTGTCGTCGCCAGCACCATCCGACGACAATCGCGTAGATTCACAAGATGACCCGGCGACACGAACAACGGTTTTACATTGCTGCGCGTCCTGATGACCAGTCCGATATTCCTACCATCTTTTTCCAAGTACTCGTACGAACCGCGTACTCTGCCAGGCATACTGTAACTACCAAATAGATGCGACTTCGCGCAGCCAATCGTCGGCAAACCTAACACAACACCAGCATGTGATGCCAAGCCGAGTCCCCTTGGATGAGCGATCCCCTGACCATCGACCATGATCAGTTGCGGCTTGATCTTCAACCTATGGTATGCCATGACTATGACTGGAAGTTCGCGGTAGGAAAGAAAACCGGGCACGTAGGGCATCTTCTCACGCATGCTCGCATGTCTTTCTTCTTGCAGGTTGAGTTCTGGGAAAGAAAGGACACATATCGAACAATAGAGATACCCCCGTCTGCAGGCAACATCCGCGCCCGCGACTGATGCAATATTTTTCTTCAATGGGGTTATTCTTACCCGACCGGCGAGCTGAATCTGTTTCTGCGTCAGTAGGGCAATTCTCAACGGGACTTACTCAACCGTCACGCTCTTTGCGAGATTCCTTGGCCGGTCGACATCAAGTCCTTTCAGTGTTGCAATATGGTAGGCAAGCAACTGTAGTGGTACTACGGAAAGTATGGGCGAGACATACTCGAGACATTCCGGGATCAGTATCGTATGCTTACTGACTCCTCGGGTACGTCGATCACCTCTGGTCACGATACATATCGGAATGCCCTTGCGCGTAATGGCTTCCTGGATGTTATTCAACATCTTATCATAGACGCTCGAACGCGGGTTGATGCAAACAATGGGCATCTTGCTGTCTATCAAAGCGATCGGGCCGTGCTTCATCTCACCTGCAGCATACCCTGTCGCATTTATGTAGCTGATCTCTTTTAGCTTGAGCGCACCCTCAAGCGCAGTCGCGTAGTTTAAACCACGACCGAGAAACAAGAAATCACGTGAATTGCAGAAGATCTCAGCGATCTCCTTTATTTGACTGTCGAGTTGGAGGATCTGCTCAACCTGTGCCGGTACCTTCTTCAATGCCGCGAAGTGTCCGGCCAAGTCTGTTTTGCTGACGAATCCTCTCAACAGGCCCAGATAAAGAGCTAGAAAATACAGATTCACTATCTCCGCTGTATAAGCTTTGGTTGATGCAACACCGATCTCCGGACCAGCCATAATTTCGATGATCCCGTCCGACTCGCGATGAATACTCGATTGCACAACATTGACCAGAGATAATACCTTGAGAAATTTTACCTTTGCTTCGCGCAGACCGGCAATTGTATCAGCTGTCTCTCCGGATTGACTGATTGCCATCACGAGAGTATCGCTATCCAGCACTGCATCGCGGTACCGAAATTCGCTGGATATATCTACTTCGGTATGGATCCGTGCGAATTTTTCGATCAGATATTTGCCGACAAGACCGGCGTGCCAGGACGTGCCGCATGCCTGGATGACAATTCTGGATATCTTTTTCAATTCATCTTCTGATAGACCCAGATCCTTGCCAGGATATATCCGGCTGTCCACAATCCTTTCTGTCACGATGTTGTACAATACTTTTGGCTGTTCGAATATTTCCTTAAACATGAAATGAGGGAAGTGCCCCTTGTCGATATCCCCCACCTCAATAGACACCTTATGAGGAAGAATTCTTATTTCCTTCCCTTGAAAATTCGTTATGTTACACTTGCCTCTACCCAACACAACTATGCTATCGTTGGGAATATAGATTACCTCGTCAAAAATACTCACTACTCCTGATATATCAGAAGCTACTGCGGCCTCTTTTGTGTTGTAGCAACAAATCAACGGTGCGTCATGCCGCGCACACACCAGTCTGTTTTGCTCGCCAACGCTGATGACTGCAAAGGCGAAATTACCGCTCAATCTCCGAACAGTGAGCCTGACAGCTTCCACCAAACCTCTTTTCAGATTTTCTTCAATGAGATGGACGATTACCTCAGAATCGGTCAATGACCGAAAAATATGCCCCTTCTCCTCAAGTTCATCTTTTAACGCAACATAATTTTCGATGATGCCATTGACCACAAGAGCCATCTCCTCATTGCAATCCAGTAACGGATGGGTATTGTTTTCCTGTGGCAATCCATGTGTCGCCCACCTTGTATGCCCGACACCGATTGTACCGTGGACCGGCTTGCGCTTGATCAACTCTTCGAGTTCACTAAGTTTGCCTGGTACCTTTCTGACTATTAACTCGCCATTACTTATCACCGCAATGCCACTCGAGTCATATCCCCGGTATTCGAGTCGCCACAAACCTCCCAGCAATACGCTCGGGACATCACGACTTCCGACATAGCCAATGATCCCACACATCGTGCAATTGTATATACGGCTGGTGTTTTGTCAATAGAAGGCTGGAAAATAACGTGAATGTAAAGGACCTTGACTTTCTATGAACACTGGTTATCCTTGTCCATATTCAACGGGGTAAATTACACGAATATAAAAAACTCGGCCATATATGAAGGAGAATAGTACTCGCATCTTGAGAAAACAGCCGGTCATGCGGCGAATGATGCTTGCCATGGTACCCTGCATAATGGCATCGATATATTTCTTTGGCTGGCGGTCCCTTTTTATTGTACTCACATCATGTTTTATTGGTTTCGCCACGGAATACGTTTTCACACGCCGGCACAACGAACCCGTCACAGAAGCCGTATTCGTTTCTGCTATCATATACGCGCTCATCATGCCGCCAACGATACCATGGCATATACTGATCTTCGGTATGGTGTTCGCAATAATGTTCGGAAAGATGGTGTTCGGTGGTTTTGGCTTCAACGTCTTCAATCCGGCGATGGTTGGCCGTGCGTTCTTATACATATGCTTTCCCGTCGCACTCACCGCGACGTGGGCACCGGCTGCACAGGGCATCTGGGGCGCGCTGGGCACCTGGAGTACGGCGCTTAACCCTAATGCCATCACGGCCGCGACCCCGATGGCCCTGGTCAAAACAGGAGAAGCAGTATCACCAGCCCTGACCGCTCTGCTGCTGGGTAGATTGTCAGGTACCATGGGCGTGACCAGTGCCATAGCAATAAGCGTCGGTGGCCTCTATGTTTTCATTACGAAAACGGCGAATCGATGGATCATCCTTACGGTGATCATCACATACGTTCTGGCAAACGGCATACTCTTACTACTGAATGTGAAAGCGTCTCCGGGTATTTTACCGGCACTGCTCGGTGGCGGTTTTCTCTTTGGCGCTTTCTTTATGGCAACCGATCCAATTAGCGCACCAAAAACGAAGAGAGCGCGCATAGTATATTCCGTGGTTATCGCGGGCACTACAGCCATTATCAGAAATTTCTCGGTCTTCAATGGCGGATTCATGTTCTCCCTGCTCATCGCAAATATGTTCGCACCGATTCTGGATTATGCCTTCAAGAATCGAACTCACAGCATAAAGAGCAAGGAACTGACCGGACAGCGCTAAATGAATCTGAAGGACAAAGCGTGGTTTCCAGTGATCTACATGTTCATGCTTACCCTGATATTGAGCACCGTTTTGATCATATTTGGTACGATCACACGTAAAAGGGTCAAGGAAAACGAAGCGATCGCCTTTGAGCGAGCGGTGATACAGTCCTTGCCGGTCGAAATCGCGGGTACAACGGCGCCATGGCAAATACATCAGATCTATCTATCCAGTATCCGCGAGGCCGATGAAACTAGTGCAGGGGCGTTCAGGTATGTAAAAGGAGATTCAATCAAAGGCTACGCCCTGCCTCTGGAAGGCCCCGGCTTCTGGGCGCCGATCAAAGGGGTGATCGGCTTCGAGCCCGACGCGATGACCATAAGCGGTATCGCATTCTATGAGCAGAACGAAACGCCGGGACTCGGCGGAGAGATCACAAAAACCTCATTCCGCGAGCAATTCGTGGGCAAAAGAATATCACAAACAGGCACGCCGCTCCAGATTCGTGGTCCAACCGAACCGCTCGATGAGAGTTCTGTACATGCAATAACCGGCGCAACCCAGACAAGCAATAGACTGGCGAAATTCATGAATGAAAATATCAGCCAGTGGCGCGCACGAATGGCGGAGCAAAAATGATTGCGGCCAAACGAACAAGAGACGTCGTGCTGACAGCAATCTGGGGAGAGAATCCGGTCTTCCGGCAGATCCTCGGCATATGCAGTGCCCTCGCTGTAACGAATCTCGTACTGAACACAATGGTTATGGGAGCGGCCGTAATTTTCACAACTGCCCTTTCGGGTTTCACCGTATCGGTAATGCGCAAATACACGCCACGTATCATCAGAATGATGGTCGAAGTCTTGATCATCGCCTTCTACGTAATTCTGTTCGATCAAGCACTCAAGGCTTACTGGCCGGACATGAGCAGGAACCTGGGTCCTTATGTCGGCCTCATCATAACTAACTGTATCATAATGGGAAGAGCCGAAGCCTTCGCCAATGCGAATCCACCTGTGCTTTCATTCATCGACGGTTTGTCCTCAGGTGTCGGCTATTCACTGATATTGATCTGTGTCGCCGTGGTTCGCGAACTCCTCGGGATGGGTTCACTCCTTGGTATACCGATGCCCTTTCTCTCATCTTCAATGTGGGACCGCTGGATAATAATGGTGATGCCACCGGGCGCATTCTTCACATTGGCAGTGATCGTCTGGATAGCGAGAACGATTCAAAAAGAAAAAGACCAGAAAAGCACAGAGGCAAAGAAATGACCGGCTCCAGCAATAGCATGATACATCTGGCGATCGTCCTCTTCACGGCAGTCTTCACCGATAATATTCTCCTCGCCAGGTTCCTCGGTATGTGCTCGTTCCTTTCCGTTTCACGGCAGGTCAAAACGGCCGTGGGTTTAGGACTTGCAGTGGTCTTTGTCATGACGTTCACGATAGCTCTTGATTGGCTTGCGTATCGATACATACTCGAGCCGTATGCTATCGAGTATTTTCGTTTCATCCTCTTCATAGTAATAATCGCAGCATTCGTTCAATTCATTGAGATGGCTATCGAGCGCTACTCGCCAGTGCTGTACCAGAACCTCGGTATATTTCTACCGCTGATCACTGTCAATTGTGCGATCCTCGGAGCCTCTCTCTTCATGGTCATCCGGGAATACAGCCTGGCCGAGGCGATCGCGTTTGGCTTCGGAAGTGGCGGAGGATGGATGCTGGCAATTGTCGCCATGGCAGGGATACGGGAGAAGCTTAACAATGCACGTATACCAAAAGGCCTGCAGGGACCGGGGATTACCCTGGTCATCGCCGGTATCATGGCTCTGGCTTTCATCGGCTTCACCGGTGTACTCTCCGGAAGATGATAGTTGAATCACGGAGGATATAGTCACTTGGGTGTTTTTGTTATCCCCATAGCAATAGTCAGTGCGGTAGGTGGGCTGCTAGCCGGCGTCCTGGTCTTTGCGGAACGGGTGATAACCAACTATGGCGATGTGCAAGTAGACATAAACAAAGGTGAGAAGCGGTTCACGATCAGGGGTGGAGGTACTTTGCTGGAGAACCTTAGCCTGCAGAAGATATTCATACCTTCGGCGTGCGGAGGAAGGGGTACCTGTGGTTATTGCAAGGTGAAGGTCATTGAGGGAGCGGGACCTCTGCTGCCGACCGAAGAACCATACATGGATGATAAAGAACGCAAAGAAGGCATCAGGTTATCATGTCAGGTCAAGATGAGAAGCGATCTGAAAATCGAAATACCACAGGAACTCCTGACCATCAAGGAGTATCTGTGCACTTGTGATGAAATCATCGATTATACCTATGACATCAAGCAATTCAGACTGACTTTTCCCGACGGGGAACAAATGAAATATATCCCCGGCCAATACGTTCAACTCCTCTCCCCCGAGTATGAAAAAAGTTCCGAAGAAGTCTACCGTGCGTATTCCATCTCATCTGACCCTTCAGATAAGAAGTCTATCGAATTGATCGTGCGTCATGTCCCGGATGGGATATGTACTACATATCTATTCGACTATCTCAAAAAGGGCGAGCCGGTTAGAATAAACGGACCGTACGGCCACTTCTATTTGCGTGATACTAATGCACCGATAATTTTCATAGCCGGTGGCTCGGGAATTGCACCGATCAAGTGTATCCTGCATCACATGCAAAATACTGAGAACACCCGAAAGTCAGTCTTCTTTTTCGGAGTACGAAGCACGAAAGACCTTTTTCTGGCGGATGAAATGAAGGCATTCGAATCCAGGATAGGGGCTTTCAAATTCATTCCTGTCGTGTCACAACCAGAACCCGATGCAAAATGGCAGGGCGAGACGGGTAGGGTAACGACCGTGGCATCGGAGTATCTAAAGAAACAACAAGATGCAAATCAATATGAGGGCTACTTGTGCGGCAGTCCCGGTATGATCGAATCGTCTGTCAAGATGTTGACCGACTGCGGCATTCCTGAGGAAAAGATCTATTTTGACAAGTTCTCGTAATAGGAGGCGGCTATGAAGAAATCACCCCAAGAGAAAAAACTCGAAAATATGTTGAAGTCCTCCAAATTCTCTTCCAGCGGTTTCATGGGAACGGACAGGAGAAACCTCTGGGAGATCATCGATGAAGATGCGGCTCAAGTGGCAAGGACGGGTAAAACGATGGAGGAAATATCCACCCGCATGCAGCAAATCACCAACACAGGTGCGGAGGGCCTTGGTGTGTGGGTGGTGATCGGCCAGAACCTGCGGGTGATGGTAGATGACAACCGGGGCGTGGTGCCATGTCCGTGGCCCCATCACGTGCGATGCCTGAAGAGGATAACGACGGTTAATAATTCTGAAACCGGAACCAGCCTGCGCTGGTCTGAGCTGAACATCCATCTCATAAAAGAGCATGGATTCTTCGAAGGCAAGGGTTCGCCTTTCAGGATCGAACCGACAGCGCTGATAAAGATGATCTTCACAACCCCGTAACAACAAAACTCCAGATACAGAAGGTTACGCATTCACAAAAACTAACGCTTGACAAGTCGTTCTCAATGATTATAATGAATAATGAAAATGAATTGCAATTTCATTTATGAGGAGGGTGTATGAACAAACGGGCAGAAACCTTACAGACTTTTATAAGGCACAGGACAAAGTACGGGCTGAAAAGTTCCGATAAGCGTACCTTTGTTGTCGATTATTTCGTCAACGCAGGCCGGCATTTTACGGTCGAAGAGCTATACAACGAGATCAAGAAACAGAAGAGCGGAATAAGCTATTCAACAGTTTACCGGGCGATTAAGTTGCTCACGCGATGGGGGCTCGCCGGTGAATCGATGTTCGGTAATTCCGTATCGAGGTATGAACCCATCGACAAATCAGAACATCACGACCACTTGATCTGCCAGGAGTGCGGGAAGATCATCGAATTCGAGAATAGCAAGATTGAGAAACTGCAGCACGATGTGGCACAGAAATACGGATTCGACGTATCCGCTCACCGGTTAGAATTGTATGGCATCTGCCGGGAATGTAAGAAGAAACGAAGGAGACGATAGGATGCCACCCATTCCCCTGACCAGCATGGAATCTGGCACAAAAGGCAAGGTAATCGAGATCCAGGGCGGCCGTGGGTTATGTGCACGGTTCAACGCGATGGGTATCCGTCCCGGCGTTAAAATCACCAAGATAAGCGGACAGATCATGCGCGGGCCAGTAATTATAACCGTCGGCGCTACTCAGGTCGCCATCGGTTTTGGCATGGCAAGTCGGATCTTCGTTGAGGTTTAGATGATAAAGAGAGTTCTGCTAATGGGTAATCCAAATGTCGGCAAGAGCGTGATATTCTCGAGGCTGACCGGTGTCAGAGTCATCGCTTCAAATTATCCCGGAACCACCGTGGAATTCTGCCAGGGCTGCATCGGTTCGGGCGTGAATAAGATCGAAGTTGTCGATGCACCAGGCACATACAGTCTTGAACCGAATTCTCCGGCCGAAAAAGTGGCCGTCGCCATTCTTGATAGAGCGATCGCTGCCAAGGACAGCATCGTGATCAATGTTGTGGACGCAACCAACCTTGAGAGAAACCTTAACCTCACCCTCCAACTCATGAAAAAAGAGATCCCGGTTTTGATCGCCTTAAACCTCTGGGATGAAGCAAAGCATATCGGTATCTCCATAGACGCCGAAAATCTGGAGAAGGTGCTCGGTATCCCGGTTATTCCGACCGTAGCCGTCACCGGCGAGGGCATCAAAGAACTCGTCTCCCGTCTCGGCCAGGCAAAACGCGGAGAATACAACTACGTGGACGATGAAAGATGGCATGAAGTCGGCAGAATAGTCGACAAGGTCCAAACCATAAAGCACAAACACCATACCATAGGTGAACGCCTCGGCGACCTTACAATCCACCCCTGGACCGGTATTCCTATCGCCATTCTCGTCATCGCAGCATTGTTCTTCATCATCCGGTTGATCGGCGAGGGACTGATATCACTGCTCACAGATCCTATTTTCAACAATATATGGCGACCGCTCATGATGCGACTCTCAGATATGCTCGTATCAGGGAGTCTCATCCATAAGATCATCATCGGCCAGCTCATCGATGGCAGCATTGACTTCGGCCAGTCTTTCGGGATCCTGACGACAGGTCTCTACGTCCCCTTTGGCGCAGTCCTCCCTTATATCTTCGCCTTCTATCTCGTACTCAGTGTACTCGAGGATTCAGGTTATTTGCCGAGGCTGGCGGTCCTTCTAGACAATGTCTTGCACGTGATCGGCTTGCACGGCATGGCAATCGTACCGATGCTCCTGGCATGCGGCTGCAACGTACCTGGTGTCATGGCTACTCGCATTCTGGAAACAAAGCGCGAGAGGTTCATCGCCGCCACCCTGATGTCTATTTCAATACCCTGCATGGCGCAGACCGCAATGGTTTTTGGACTACTCGGCAAGCACGGTTTACGAGGCCTGCTGCCCGTTCTCGTGACACTTTTTGCGGTTTGGCTTATCACAGGCAATCTCTTCAAGCTGCTGGTCAAGGGAGAAAGTCCGGAGATATTCACAGAAATTCCTGCATATCGTCTCCCCCATCTTCCAACTCTTATGAAGAAAGTATGGATGAGGATATACTGGTTCTTGCATGAAGCAGTTCCTTTTGTTCTGGTGGGTGTTTTCTTCGTGAACTTACTCTACGCCTTCGGGATCATTTCATTCCTTGGCAATATCATAGGGCCATTCACCGCACGCGCGTTCGGCCTGCCCTTCGAAGCCGTCGGTGCTCTACTGATCGGCTTCTTCAGGAAGGATCTGGCAGTTGGCATGCTGGCCCCGCTCGGACTCAACGTGAAGCAGCTTATTGTCGCCTGTGTGGTCCTCACCATGAGTTTTCCATGCATCGCCACGTTTGCCGTGTTTGTCAGGGAACTCGGTGTCATCGACATGATCAAAGCAGCATCAATAATGATAACATCGGCCTTCCTGGTAGGCAGCCTGCTCAATCTGATCCTGTAACTGCCGAACCAGCATAAACTCAGGCTTGACAAGGCGCATTTTCTGATTATAACTATTACATGATTGGAATTATTCCAAACAGCAAAGAAATGAGAAAACTCCTGACGGACAGAGGATTAAAACCAACATACCAGCGACTGATGATAATAGACCATCTCAACAAAAGCAAAAAAAGTCACCTGACCGCCGAAAAGATCTATACCGCCCTTACGGACAAGATGCCGATGCTCTCTATGACGACTGTATACAATACACTCAATTCTTTTCTTAAGGCGGGTATCGTCTCTGCCATAACAATAACCGGCACCGAGATCCGGTACGGTTTCATTACCACGCCGCATCACCATTTTCTCTGCAGAAATTGCGGTTCCATCACCGATATTGATATCGCTTGCCCAATAGCCGAACGAAAGGTTGTTGACGGGCACAAAATTGAAGAGATACACGGTTATTTCAAAGGTTTGTGCAAGAAGTGTTTGAGAAAGGGACGTAAACAAAAGATTTAACAACATGTCTAAATTGAGTAAGGAGGAAAAAACATGAAAGAGAAAGTCGAGAAAGTGCTGGGTGAGATTCGACCCAGCTTAGAGGCCGACGGCGGCAACGTTGAGTTGGTCGATGTTACTGAACAAGGTGTTGTCAAGGTAAGGCTAACTGGTGCTTGTGGTACCTGCCCGATGAGTACCCTAACACTTAAAATGGCAATTGAAAAAACCCTGAAAGACAGGATACCGGAAGTCAAATCAGTCGAACAGGTATTTTAGCTGTTCACTCATTTGCCGATTAACGTGAACAGGAATTATCGAAGAAGGTGCATAGAATTTCAATGAACCTTGATACACTACATAGGTTGGGGTACGGGCTGTATGTGGTCAGCTCAGGTGTCGGTAACAAATTCAACGGGCAGATAGCAAATGCGGTATTCCAAACAACATCCGATCCCCCTACGATAGCTGTATGCATAAACAAAAAGAACCTCACTCACGAGTATATCGAGACCAGCAGACACTTTAGCGTGTCGATTCTTGAAAAAGATACACCCATGCAGTTCATCGGTCGGTTTGGATTCCGTTGCGGACGTGATTTCGATAAGTTCAAAGAGACCGCCCACATCACGAGCGAACGCGGAAATCCTATCGTTACTGAACACGCGACAGGCTATCTTGAATGTGAAGTGATCGATAACATGGATCTGGGAACCCATGTCCTTTTTGTTGGTAAGTTGATCGACGCGGAGAACCTGACCGACGGCGAAGGCCTGACCTATGATTACTATCACAATGTAAAAGGTGGCAAATCGCCGAAAACAGCACCGACCTATGTCGGCAGCAAGAGTGAAACTCACAAAGCGGAGGTAACAAGGATGGACAAATACAAATGCACGGTTTGCGGTTATATCTACGATCCGGAGAAAGGCGATCCCGATTCCGGAATAAAGCCAGGAACTAGATTTGAAGAGATCCCCGAGGACTGGGTATGTCCTGTCTGCGGGGTAGGAAAGGATCAGTTCGAAAGGATGAATTGATGGCGGCACGTGAGATTAAAAGTGGCATATTCTATGTCGGCTCGAATCATTGGGACCGCAGGCTATTCGACGAACTGATCCCTCTCCCCGATGGCACGACCTACAATTCATACGTGATCAAAGGCAGTGAAAAGAACGCGCTCATCGATTCTGTTGATCCTGAAAAACAAAACGAGCTCATCGCGAATTTGAAGGACCTCGGCGTCGGAAAACTCCACTACATAATAGCGAATCATGCCGAGCAGGACCACTCAGGCGGCATACCAGAAGTCATGGAAACATTTCCAGAAGCAAAGGTCATCACTAATCAGAAATGTAAAACAATGCTCATGGAGCTCCTCCTCCTCCCCGAAGAGAAATTCATCACGGTCAACGACAAAGACAAAATTTCACTCGGTGACAGAACCCTGGAATTCATCATCGCACCATGGGTGCACTGGCCCGAAACGATGCTGACTTACCTGCAAGAAGAGAAAATTCTGTTTCCGTGCGATCTCTTCGGAGCCCATCTTGCTTCCAGCGAACTCTATCCAACCGACCTTCCACGGGTATATGAATCCGCAAAGCGCTACTATGCCGAGATCATGATGCCGTTCAGAAATGTAATCCAGAAACACCTCAAGAAACTCGAAGAGTACTCAATAGAAATCATCGCTCCGAGCCACGGGCCAGTACATAAGGATACCGATTTAATAATCGACGCATACCGGGACTGGACATCGGATAAAGTAAAGAACGAAGTGATACTACCATACGTGTCAATGCACGGAAGTACGAAAAAAATGGTCGAGCATCTCATCGATGCTCTGATAAAGAAACGGATAACGGTTAAACCTTTCAATCTAACGAAGACTGACATCGGTGAACTGGCGGTCGCTCTCGTTGACGCAGCCACGATCGTCATTGCGACCCCAACCGTGCTGGCCGGTCCGCATCCTGCAGCCGCGTACGCAGCGTATCTGACAAATGCTCTGCGACCCAAGGCCAGATATGCATCGGTTATTGGATCATTTGGCTGGGGTGGTAAGATGCTGGAGCAGATAACCGGTATGCTCGGTAATCTCAAAGTGGAGTTGCTCGAACCTGTAATCGTCAAGGGCTACCCGACAACCAGTGATTTCGGCTCGTTAGACAAATTAGCAAGCGCAATCTTTGAGCGACACAAGAGTATTGGAATTACCTGATGCCAGTGCAGCCGAAGATCGATGAGAAATATTGCAAAGGATGCAATATCTGTATCGCAATATGCCCGGTGCGAGTCTATTCAGAAGGCGAAACGGCATCCTCACGCGGCTACATCGTTCCGCGTTTAGAGGATCCTGAAAAATGCGTAGATAGTGACCGTGGCCCGGCCGAGAAGAAGAAATGCGAGTTGTGTATCTATGTCTGTCCGGACCAAGCCATAACGTGGGGATATGATTAAATTAGAGCCCGGCACACACTTCATGCAAGGCGACGAAGCGAGCGTCGAGGGAGCGATCCACGCCGGATGTAAGTTCTTCGCCGGTTACCCCATTACGCCGGCAACGGAGATTGCCGAGCGCATGTCCAAACGCCTCAGGGAAGCAGGTGGCGTATTCCTGCAGTTGGAGGACGAAATTGCCGCCATCGCGGCGATAATCGGTGCTTCGTGGACTGGAACAAAAGTAATGACGGCAACAAGCGGCCCTGGGTTCTCCCTGATGCAAGAGAACCTGGGTTATGCCTGCATGACCGAGACACCGATCGTCATCATCGACGTCCAGAGGGGCGGGCCGAGCACAGGACAACCCACTCGCGCAGCGCAGGGTGATATCATGCAGGCGAGATGGGGTTCACACGGCGATTATGAAATAATCGCCCTTGCACCCAACTCTGTGCAGGAGATGTTCGACTTGACCATCGAGGCGTTCAACCTTTCAGAAAAGTACCGGGTGCCGGCGATCGTGCTATCGGACGCCGACATCGGTCACATGCGCGGTACCTTCGTCGTCCCAAAAAGTGTAAAGATAATCGAACGCAAATATCATACAAAACCGGTGAGCTACAACGCATTTGCGTATGACGAAAGCCTTGTCCCGAATTTCCCGAAATTCGGCCAGGGGCATAGAGTCCACATTACCGGCTTGACCCACGATATATCTGGCTATCCAAAGACAACTGACCCAAGAGTGCATGAAGCACTGGTAAAGCGGCTCGTGAACAAGATTAGATTGCATCGGGCTGATATCTGCAGGGCAGAGATCATCAATCCCCGGGCTGAAAAACTGGTCGTTGCATACGGTTCGCCCAGCAATTCAGTGTATGAGGTCATCGGTGAAAGACCGGACGTCGGCCTTTTCCGCCCGATAACGATCTGGCCATTTCCCGAGGAGAAACTGAAGGAAAGTGCCCGTTACGCGAAGCAGATATTGGTCTTGGAAATGAATATGGGACAACTGTATTGGGAGGTAGATAGGATTGCCCGGCAATCGGCGTGCGAAAGAGTGGATCTGTCCACCAAATTGGGCGGTGACGTTCATACACCTGAGGAAATACTGGAGCAGCTGGCATGAATTTCTTCGATTTCTATAGACAAGACCGCTGGCCGCACATGTTCTGTCCTGGGTGTGGTGTCGGGACGGTGATGAACGTCTTTTTCCATGCCTTTGACGAATCAGGGATCGATCAGAACAAAACCGTATTTGTCGCGGGGATTGGATGCTCGGGTCGGATCCCGGGATATATCAGGGCAGATTCCTTGCATACAACCCATGGCCGCCCGCTTGCCTTTGCCGGTGGCATAAAAGTCGCCAATCCCGAGTTGAAGGTGGTAGTCTTCACTGGCGACGGCGATCTCGGTGCGATCGGAGGGAACCACTTCATAAACGCCTGCCGCAGGAATATCGAATTGACCGTGATATGCATTAATAACTACATCTATGGAATGACCGGCGGACAGGCATCAACAACGACACCGCGCGACTTTGTCACTTCGACGACACCCTACGGCAACCGGGAATACCCGTTCGATCTCTCTGAGGTCGCGGTGGCGGCAGGAGCCAATTATGTAGCAAGGTGGACCACATTCAATGTGAAACAAATGACGAAATCAATAAAGAAGGCTCTTCTGAAGGACGGTCTGTCATTTGTTGAGATTGCATCACAATGTCCCACCCAGTTCGGGCGTCGTAACGAACTCAATAGTGCGCGTAAAGTATTCGACTGGCTCAAGAGCAATTCCGTACAGAGAACTAAAGCCAGTGCCCTGAGTGAAGACCATCTTGATCTCAATCTCATGGGCAAGATCACGATCGGTGAGTTCGTCGAGCGTAATCGCGAATCGTATATGAAAGCATTAGGAGTGGTAAAATGATTGTCAGCATACGAGTTGCTGGCTCTGGCGGTCAGGGTGCAGTGCTTTCCGGCATTATCCTGGCTAATGCCGCGGTGCTATATGAGGACAGACACGCGACTCAGAAGGACAGAAAATTCGCAATTCAGACGCAGTCCTATGGCCCCGAGGTACGCGGCACTGTCTCGAAGTCCGACGTCAGGATATCTGACAAGCAGATCACCTATCCGTATGTGAAAATTCCCGACTATTTCATCGTGCTCTCGGAACAGGCATTCCAACAACAATTGAACGACACCGGGCCAAAAACCATAGTAATACTCGACCGCGATCTCGTAAAGAGCCGGCCCAAGAGTGAATATTATGAAATACCAGCGCATTCGATTGCCCGGGAACTGGGCAAGCCGGTAGTGGCAAACATCATTATGCTTGGTGCGTGGTGCGGTCTGACCAAGATCATTTCGTGGGAAGCGCTGGAAAAAGCAATAATTGAAGCAGTGCCAAAAGGCAGCGAAGCGCTCAATATGGATGCAATGCAGAGGGGTTATGCGCTGGGGATTGAAATGACCAGGAAGAAAGGGCAAGGATGAATCGCGGCGCATCACTGATTTTGCAGACCAGGTGTCAGTTGACAAACAGCCCATTTTGGATGATAATAGCAACGGCAGAAGGAGATAATAAAGGAGGTATTTGATGAGTGTATTTGAACCAAGTGAAGTATTTCAATTCGCAATAAGAATCGAAGAAGGCGGAGAGAAATTCTACCGCGAGATGGCAAGCAGAATAGAAAATACAGAGATAAGATCATTATTTTCCGCGCTCGCAGACGATGAAGTTAAACACAAGAAAACATATCAAGGTATGGTCTCAAAGATCGAAGAATACGAACCTTTTGAGAGTTACCCCGGCGAATATTTTTCATACCTGAGGGCCTACGCAGATAATATAATATTCACACCCCAACGCATGGAAGAAGAGATGAAAAAGATCAATGATGCTCCTTCAGCCCTGAAATTCGCTATCGACCGCGAGCTCGACTCAATACTCTACTATCAGGAAGTAAAGAACCTGGTGCCGAAGAACAGGCGAAGTGAAATCGACAAGATTATTGAAGAAGAGAGAAAACATTTCATGAAGCTGACTAAATGCAGCGACGATATCGCGGCTTCGTGCGTCAGCAAGGAGTGAGGGTGAAAGTAAATACCCTCAGGAGCACAAGGTTATCAAGCTATCAGTGTCAATATAAGCAAAATAACAATAATAGGAGGTAGACATGGCTTCGAAAGAAATGCTTGATATGTTGAACAAAGCAATTGCACGAGAACTTCAGGTCACGATACAATACATGTGGCAGCATGTCATGTGGAAGGGTCTAAAGGGCTTTGCCGTAAAGGATGAATTGAAAAGTATCGGTATCACCGAAATGAAACACGCCGAGGAAATAGCAGAACGTCTGACCTACCTCGGTGGTACCCCAACTACTCAACCCGAACCCATCTTTGTCGGAGGAAGTCTGAAAGAGATGATCGAGCACGACAAGAAAGACGAAGAAGGTGCAATAAAGATGTACAAGGACTTAATAAAGATGGCCAAGGACGAAGGTGATGATGTGACCAAGAGGATGTTCGAAAAGATACTTGCAGACGAGGAAGAGCATCACGATACATTCTCTGGTTTGCTCGAAGAAATATAGAAACTACCCACGATGTCGGTCAAGTGGATGCTGTCTGGAAGAACAAAATCAGTATTTCGCAGACACTACAGGAGGACCGGCATAGATCTTCAGGTGTAGTCACGAGGGGGAGGTTCGGCCTTCCCTCTCGTGTGCGGCTGATGGTATGCAATCATAGAAAGCTGAAAAGAGGTTTTAAATGACAGAAATAACCGGTGAAATAATTGAAGTAATAAAAGAGTCCATAAAATTGGAATTGAACGGCCAGAGTTTCTTTGAACAAGTAGCGGATAAGACACACAATGAACTCGGTAAGAAAATGTTCCTGAAACTCGCGAGTGATGAAGCTCAGCACCTCAAAGTGTTCAGTGATATATTCACAAAGATGGTCGGCGAAGACTGGAAGAAACATCTCGGTGATTTGAAATCCAAGAAGGATGCACCGATGATCGACGCACTGGCGAAGAAGGTTGAGAGCACAGGCAAAGAGAGTCGTGCAAGTGAACTCGAAGCGATCAGCATCGCCATGGACCTTGAAAGAAACGCCATCGATTTCTTCTGTCACGCCGCGCAGAAGACGACAGACGAAAAGGCCCGTGAAATATTCAATAAGATAGCTGACGAAGAGAGACTCCATTATGATCTGCTGCAAGCCCAGTATGATTACCTCTCGAATTCTGGTTACTGGTTCGACGTAGCGGAATTCCGAATGGACTCGAAATACTGATACTCCACACCACGCTCAAATGCAGGTGTTCCCCGTAGACATCAGGTGATTGGAAATGTTGAGCACAGCCCTCCGGACCATGGTCCCGATCCTGATGCTCATAGGAGTCGGTGCCGCCTCGCGCAAGATCGGGATCCTCAAGGCCGGTGACACCCGTGTACTGAGTGCGTACGTTTACTACTTCGCTCTTCCTGCACTACTACTCGTCAATATCGCCGAAACACAGTTCGATGCAAAGACTCTGAGATTCATGGCGGCCGGCGTCACTCCGGTGCTGATCGTATTCGTCTTCTACTTCATCATATCAAGGGTATTTTCGTTCTCAAGAAATACTACTTATGTGCTAACGCTAAGCACGATATTCGGAAGCTGGGGATTCTTCGGCATACCTTTCGTGATGTTTGCCTTTCCAACCCGGGAAGCCGAGAAACTGGCAACACTCTCTCTTGTGTCGATCGCGATAGTCAGCGTTACAATCTCGATCACTCTGCTGGAATACTACCGACTGGAGAGAACAACTATATGGCAAGGGTTTCTCACGGTGACGAAGAAACTATCGAAGAATCCGCTCATAATTGCGATCGTCCTCGGCCTCGCAATGGCTTTACTTCGTATCAAGATACCATCTCTTGTCCTTACTCCCCTGCACATGCTCGGCAGCACGACAGCAACTATTGCCATATTCCTGCTCGGAGCGTTTTTATATGGAAGAAAATACGCGAACCTGGCGCAAGCGCTCAAGCTCAGTTTACTTAAGGTTATTTTCCTGCCGGCCATAGCATTCCTCACCGTTGGCTTCTTCGATCTCTCAGAACCGCACCGATCAGTGATCGTGCTGATGCATGCGATGCCTCTTGCACTCTCAATGATAGTCTTAAGCGAGCGCTATGATTTCAATAAGGAAACATTCGCTTCCCTGATCCTCATTACATCGATAGCAGCAGGAATCTACCTGAATCTCTGGCTACTCGTTCTAGGCCATCCATGATGGCTGAGGCCAATACGTTTAATAAGATACGAAAATCGCCTCTGGTGGTGATGGTCACACGATATGCATCCACGAGACTGCTCGGGGGATGTTTCGCAAAGTAAATCTTCATTTATCTGGGTTGTCTAATATGTAGATGAAGAAGAAAGGAGTAGCATATGGAACAATCCAAAGCGATCCAAGGGCTGTTGACTGCCCTTCAAACAGAATTGAATGGCATTGAGTTCTATAAAATGGCCGCGGAGAAGACTGAGGACGAAAAAGGTAAGAAGGCATTTCAAATGCTTGCAGATGACGAACTGAAACACTTCAACGCGATCCAGCAGCAATATAAATCACTGGTCGATGAGAGTAAGTGGACGAGCGTAGATCTCGGCAATATCTCTATTTTTGAAGGAGAAAGTCCGATATTCACGGATGACCTGAAGGACAGGGTTCAGGGAAAGCATTTTGAAGTAACTGCATTGAGTATCGGTGCCCAGCTTGAAGCAAACTCCATTGATTTCTACCGGAAGATGAAAGAACAGAGTAATGACCCCACCGCAAAAGAAATGTACGACCAGCTCCAGAAATGGGAAGAGGTACACCTCAATGCAATAACCAGACAGCTTGACCTTATAAAGGAAGATTACTGGAGCGAGCAGCGCTTCTCGCCTCTGTATTGACGTAGGAACATATACCGGATGTGAAAAATGAACACCGAGATCGACACAGCAAAAACTCTTGATTGCATTGGATTGTATTGCCCGCAACCGTTGCTCCAAACGCGTGAAGGGATCGATGCGATAAAAGTAGGTGAAGTGCTTGAGGTCCTGGCAGATGACCCTGCAGCCGAAGAAGACATAAAGAGATTTGCCAAACGCACCGGTCATGAGATAGTGCTCTTCGAAAAGAAAAGCGACTCGCTTCGTTTTCTGATCAGAAAGACCAAGTAGGAGGTAGAATGAACAAGAATAATTCCATTTTGTATGTCCAAACAAGCGATGATCCAGAAAGGCAATATTCTCCACTGATCCTGGCACAGACAGCAAAAGCGATGGATATTGAAGCCAAAGTTTACTACTTAGGACAGGCGTTAAGAGTACTGAAACCTGAAAGTGCATCGGCCATCAAGATCGGTAAATTCCCCAGTCTGCTGGAAATGATCGAAAAAACCATGAGTATGGGGATCGAGATCTATGTTTGTGAGGCATCAAGACAGATGCTCGGCTGGGAAAAAATTGGATTGATCAAAGGAGTCAAAATAGTTGGTGCTGGAACCCTGAATGACCTTGCGCTCGATGCCTCAGCAACAATGTGGTTTTAGAAGGAGCACAGCAGAAATGGATGTCTATCTTGATTACCAATCAGCGAAACCGGTTGACCGACGCGTCATCGACGCCATGCTTCCTTATTTATATTATAAATTCGGAAATCCCTCTTCCCTACACCAGGTGGGTGATGTCGCCACTGAAATACTCGAATCATCACGTGAAACGATAAGCGCTTTTGTCGGCGCACAGAAAGATGAAATAATCTTCACGTCTGGAGCGACAGAATCCAACAATCTCGCAATTATCGGCTACGCTTTAAGGAATAAGAACAAAGGCAACCATATAGTGATCGCGGAGATCGAACACATATCAATACATAACATTGCCAAGTACCTTGAGAAAAATGGTTTCGTGATTTCGAAAATTCCGGTGGATCAATTCGGTATAGTAAAGATTGATAAACTCGCCGAACGTATTACCGACAAAACGATCCTCATATCGGTCGGGTATGCCAACAATGAGATCGGCACCGTACAGGACATTGCAACGATTGGCACGTTCTGCCGTGAAAAAAAGATTGCCCTCCATACCGACGCGGTCGCTGCCGAAGGATTGATACCTATAGACGTAGCAAGGGACAAAATAGATCTCATGACGCTATCGTCAAATGATGTTTACGGTCCGAGGGGTCTGGGCGTGATGTACTTGCGGAACGGCATACGCATCAATCCGCTTACTATTGGAGGCGGGCAAGAACGGGGTCTGCGCTCAGGCACCGAGAATATACCCGCGATTGCCGGAATGAAGAGAGCTGTCGAAATAATCCAGAAGGAGATGCCGGAAGAAACCGAACGCTTCCAGCGATTTCGGGATAGAATGATCAAAGAAGTGCTTACATCAATACCGAGATGCTACCTGAACGGCCATCCAATCAACAGACTGCCGAACAATGCGCATTTCAGGTTCGATGGTATCGAAGGTGAATCACTACTTCTTTCTTTCAAGGATAAGAACATCGCGGTATCCACCGGTTCTGCCTGTAGTTCAAAGACGCTCGAGCCATCACATACTCTGATCGCCCTCGGATTACTGCATGAAGAGGCACATGGGTCTCTGGAAATTACTTTCGGCAGATTCAACGAGGAGAGCGATGTTGACACGGTGTTGGATGTTCTCCCAGAAATCGTAAAGCGTCTTCGAAAATTGTCACCGCTTTATAAAGAGGAGGTATAGATTGAAATCCACGCAATACAGCGACAAGGTACTCGAACATTTCAAGAATCCCCGTAATGTGGGCACGCTTGAGGGGGATGATGTCACCGTCGGACGGGTCGGAAATCCAGTGTGCGGGGATTTGATGGAATTTTACGTCAAGGTAAAAGACGACCGGATCGAAGACATTAAATTCAAAACATTTGGCTGCGGCTCAGCCATCGCTACAGCAAGCATGATAACTGAACTGGCCAAGGGTAAGACGATCGACGAGGCGACCAGGATAACCAGACAGGATGTCGCCAATGAGCTCGACGGCCTTCCACCCATCAAAATGCATTGTTCCAATCTCGCCGCAGATGCGCTGAAGGACGCCCTCACGAAATATCAGAAGAAACAAGAACAGCCAATTGCAGAACATCGTGCTGATTCTACGAGGTCAAAAGAAATAACCGGGCTGAAGCATTTCATCGACAAAGGAGTTTTTACCGAAGTTGCCAATTATTCAGATTTCGCCAACAAACGAACCATGGTCCTGGACAAAGGGGAGCGCTCGATGGAAATCGCTCTCGAACTGACCAACCAAACACCGCGCGTCATCTTCGTAACGAAAAGCAAGCAGCTTTCAACCGGTGGAGCTGCAGATAGATTGAAGGCATCGCCGGTCAGAATTCTGTACGAATCCGAAATATTGGAGATAAGCGGTCTGAACACGGTCGAAAAAGTCATCATCCATGATCTTAACGAAGATGAGGAATATGAGCTATTCGTCGACAGCGTCATTACTCTCGATTGAAATGCGAAGGGCCGCTTCTATGCAGTGAGCGAAAAAGATGAGGAAATCGACCCGCTTTAAGATATCAGGAATGACCTGCGCAACCTGCGCCGAGACGATTAAGACCGCTCTCCTAAAACGGACTGGCGTCGAAAACGTGCAAGTGAACCTCCTTACGGAGACTGCGCTTGTCGATTATGATGATAAAAAGGTCACAGCCCCTGAGCTCGAACGAGCAATAACTGAAGCCGGCTATGGTATCCAAACCGAGAATGCGGTCCTGAAGATCGGTGGCATGACATGCGCAACCTGCGTAGCCACAATCGAAAATGCACTCAGAAAAACGAATGGAACCGCAAGTGTCAACGTGAATCTGGGTGCGGAGAAAGCATACGTTTCGTTCAATCCAACCATGACCAGCATCCCGGATTTGAGAAAGGCGATCGAAGACGCCGGATATCAATACCTGGGACTGGAGGGTGAAGACACTGCTGAGCTGGAGCAGATGGCCCGGAAAAAGGATCTAAGAGGAAAACGCAACAGGTTCATCATCGGTTTTGCCGTAAGCATACCGCTGATGATCATCATGTATCTACACATAAGGACCCCCTTCCCCATGGCGTATTTGATGCTCGTAGTATCAACACCACCATTCATCTATGTCAGCCTACCCATCTTCAAAGCGGCATACCGCGCTTTGCGTAATCGCAATCTGAATATGGATGTTATGTACTCTATGGGGATAGGAGTGGCATACATTTCGAGCCTGCTCGGCACATTCGAATTGATTCTATCGAGGGACTTCCTGTTCTACGAGACGGCTCTGATGCTCTCTTCTTTTTTGACCTTTGGCAGATATCTTGAAGCGCGTGCCAAAGGCAAGACTTCTGAAGCGATCAAGAAATTGGTTGGATTGCAGCCAAAGAAAGCAACTGTCATCAAAATGGGTATAGAAACAACAATACCGATCGAGGATGTGGTAATCGACAACGAAGTCATCGTGAAACCCGGTGAACGAATCCCGGTCGACGGCATTGTCACGCAAGGATCCAGCTATGTTGACGAATCCATGATAACTGGTGAGCCTATACCAGCATTGAAGAAAGAGCACTCCAATGTCGTCGGGGGTACGATAAACAAGAATGGCGTTCTCAGGATAAAAGCAACTCGCGTCGGCAAGGACACGGTTCTTGCCCAAATAATAAACCTGGTCGAGACTGCACAGGGTGCGAAACCGCCGGTCCAGAGAATCGCCGATCGAGTGGTGAGCTATTTCATACCCTCTGTATTGGCGATCGCCTTGCTTTCTTTCATAGTGTGGTATTTCTTTGCTGGATATACGCTGCTTTTCGCACTGACCAGATTGATATCGGTACTGGTGATCGCCTGTCCATGCGCGTTGGGCCTGGCTACACCAACTGCCGTAACCGTTGGCATAGGCCGCGGTGCAGAACTGGGTATTTTGATAAGAAATGGAGAGGCACTGGAGTTATCAGAAAAGATCACCACAATGATCTTTGACAAAACGGGAACTTTGACCAAAGGTCGGCCAGAAGTCACCGACCTGATCGCCCTGGAAACTACAGAGGAAAGACTTCTGGGCATTACGGCGAGTCTTGAGAAGAATTCGGGGCATCCACTTGCAGAAGCAGTTGTTAGATACGCGACCAGCAAAAACACCCAGATAGAAAGTGTCAAAGACTTTGACACGATCGAAGGCAAGGGGGTCAAAGGAATCCTCGATGGCAAGGTAACACTCGCCGGAAATCGGGTCTTCATGGATGAAAATGGGGTAAGATACGACAACAAGATCGATGACACGATAACTTCGCTTGAAGAAAATGGCAAGAGCCTCATTTATGTCGCCCAGGATTCATTTTTATTGGGCCTTGTGGGAGTTGCTGACACGATCAAGGAAGAAACATCTGCCGCAATTGACCAACTGCGCAAACTGGGTCTTGAGTTAATAATGGTCACCGGAGATAACGAACGGGCTGCCAATGCGATAGCACACAAAATAGGCATCGATAGAGTACTGGCGGGAGTACTACCTGCAGAAAAAGCGGCTGAGGTTAAGCGCATACAGACAGAAGGCAAACTGGTCTCCTTTGTAGGCGATGGCATAAACGACGCCCCGGCATTGGCCCAAGCCGATGTAGGTATTGCAATCGGCACTGGAACCGATATCGCCATAGAAAGCGGCGACATAATTCTTATGCAGGGAGAGATCATAGACGCTGCAGCGGCAATACAACTTGGCAGAAAAGTTATGTCTCGCATAAAACAGAATCTTTTCTGGGCATTTGCGTACAATACCGCCCTAATTCCAGTCGCTGCCGGGGTGCTCTACCCTTTGTTCAAAATAGCCTTCAGACCGGAGCTCGCCGGATTCGCGATGGCCATGAGCTCGGTAACGGTTGTCACCCTTTCACTGCTGTTGAAAAGATATTTACCCACGGCAAAGAGAGTGAAGATGAAAGGCTCCAGCAATGCTGCTGCAAAATGAAAAGAATTCCATGTGTAAATGTCTTAAGATTCTATGTGCAAGATAATACCAATCAGCCCTTGGCTGATAAAAGGAGGTAAAAAATGGCGATTGATCCAATATGCAAGATGAATGTCAACGAAGATACCGCACAATATAAGAGTGAATACAAAGGCAAGACCTATTACTTCTGTGCACCAGGATGCAAGAAGAAGTTCGACGAAAATCCAGCGCAATATGCCGAAGACGAATGCACAAATTAGCCACATCTTCAAGGAACGTTAATGGACATTAAGCATATCGAAGGCAGAAAGAAAGGTAAGATTATTCTCTATGCGCTGAGTACCTGCGTATGGTGCAAAAAGACAAAACGACTGCTCAACGAACTTGGTATTGATTATCATTTCGTTGATGTCGACCTAGCCAGTGCAGAAGACAAGGGCGAGATCAACAGCGTGGTTCTCAGGTGGAACCCAAGCGGTTCATATCCGACGATCGTAATTGATGATAAGCAGAGCATCATTGGTTATGATCCAGAAAAAATAAAAGAGGTGCTCGGTAATGGGGAATAATCGAAAGCCTGATCAGGACAAGATCGATAGGCTGTATAAAAAATTGTACGACGAGGCTGAACAAGGCGGATACCATCTCAACCCAGACACTGAATTCACGAAAGATCTCGTAGAAGGACTCCTCATCAATGAAGAAAGATACGGCTATCCTTCATGTCCCTGCCGGCTGGCTTCAGGTATAAAACAGGAAGACATCGACATCATCTGCCCGTGCGACTACAGAGATCCGGATGTCGTAGAATATGACGCATGCTACTGCGGATTGTATGTCTCAGAATCGATCGTGGACGGGGAAAAACAGTTGACCAAGATACCGGAACGTCGGCCGCCCGTGGATCAACGTCAGAAACCAGCCTCGGTTGGGTCGACATCCGTGTCGAAACTTCCTCTCCCCGTCTGGCGCTGCCGGGTCTGCGGTTACCTGTGCGCCCGAGACAATCCTCCTGAAGTCTGTCCCATATGCAAAGCGAA
This sequence comes from candidate division WOR-3 bacterium, assembly GCA_029858255.1. Classification (NCBI taxonomy): domain Bacteria; kingdom Pseudomonadati; phylum Caldifarciminota; species Caldifarciminota bacterium. The sequence goes on from JAOUFJ010000002.1 coordinate 91,211, forward strand.
GAAAGACCGGTTTGAGAAATTCATAGAGAACGCTTAACAGGATAAGACGTTTTGAACCGTAAATACCATGATGCGTAGAAAATAAAAGGAGAGAACAATGTCTAATGTGCAGAAAATCGGCGAGGTTTACAAATGCGAGATCTGCGGTAACGTCGTCGAGGTAAAAGAAGCTGGTGGCGGCGAGCTGGTCTGCTGCGGCGAACCAATGAGGTTGATGTAAAAGTTGATGGCTATTGAATAATCCATATAATATCAAAGAAAGGGGTATACAATGAACGATATTTCTAACATATTCCAGTCTGCAGACTGGAAGAAAGAAAAACATGTTCCCGTTATTGAGGTGCCTGAAAAGGCGAGTAAGGGAAAGGATGTGGTAGTGAAAGTAACCGTTGGAAAGGAAATTGCGCATCCCAATACAACCGAACATCACATTGCCTGGATCGACGTTTACTTCCATCCAGAAGGAAGTAAGTTCCCGTATAATCTTGGGCGTTTCGAGTTCGGCGCGCACGGTGCGTCGACTGAAGGACCCAATACCAGCACGGTCTACACCCACCCTGCGGCTATCGTCACCTTCAAGACCGATAAATCAGGCAGTATTTTCGCCATCTCTAACTGCAATATCCACGGACTCTGGACAGATTCGCGCGAATTGAAGGTTGATTAGACCGAAACAATGCATCTGCTACAAGGAACGTGAAGCCAATCTGCGACCATATCGGATTATTCACTGCTAATGCCCAGAAGATGCAGGAGTTCTACATCCAGGCACTTGGTTTCGAACTCGGCAGTGAAACTATTCTCTCTGAATCGATTGTTGCCGATATCTTTGGGATCGCAGCGGATTGCCGGTTCGTTAAACTGCACAAAGATGGCTTCATGATAGAGATTTTTGAACCTCTATCACTCCGGTTGCAGGAACAGATGGCACATCGGGTCGGCATCAACCATTGGGGATACTGCGTGACTGAGCGAGATATCCTGCTCGAGACGCTGCGAAAAGGGAATGTTCCCATAATTGAAATAAAAAGAAACGGACGCATTGTCTATTTCCTGGCTGACCCTGATGGTAATAGAATCGAACTCCGGGAATGTCGTGAATAAGACCGAGTCGGAAGACTCACCAGAATCGGCTATTGTTTGCCACTGTCATCACAGGAAAGGAGGATACTAATGGTTAAGGTCGGCGAAGCAGCACCTGATTTTGTTTTGAAGGATCACAATAAGAATGAGGTAAAACTATCATCATTGAAGGGCAAGAAGGTACTTCTCTCATTTCATCCGCTTGCCTGGACAAAAATATGCGCCGAGCAGATGAAATCGCTGGAAGCGAACTTCCATACGTTTGAAAAACTCGGCACGATTGCACTTGGCCTCAGCGTTGACACGGTCCCATCGAAGCACGCCTGGACAAGAAAACTGGGCATTGAAAAAACCCGGCTTTTGTCAGACTTCTGGCCCCATGGTGCCGTGGCAAAGACCTACGGCATCTTTCGTGAAAAAGAAGGATTTTCTGAGCGGGCAAACATCATCATTGACGAGGACCAGAATGTCGTTTTTGTTAAGGTCTACGAGATATCCCAGCTGCCCGATATCGAAGAGATAAATAGTTTCCTGAGCAAATAGAAAGGAGAAAATATGAGTAACGAAACAAAAGCAAAGCTAGACAGTCTTTTAACCGATGCAATGAATGCAGAAGCAGAAGCAAAGAAATTCTACATGGATGCGGCCGAGAAAGCGCAGAGCAATGCAGGTAAGAATCTCTTCAAGGAACTGGCTGAATTCGAGCAAGGTCATTATGATCGCATAAAGAAAATAATCGAATCCCGCAATACCGGTGTGACACTCACGGAAATCGTTCCATCCAAAGATATTTCCGTGAAGTCCGAAGTCGAAGGCCAGTTCGAGCCGAACAAAGACGAAGTAATCAAGGTATTGACCATTGGTATCGAAGCCGAGAAGAAAGCTCAAGCAAAATACCTCGAGATAGCCAAGATCTCCGAAGACAACGAATCAAAAAGCATTTTCACTAATATGGCTGAGGAGGAACGAAAACATCAGTTGATACTCGAAGACCAGTTCTATAGCATGTCCAATAAAGGAAAAATAATCTGGGGTGACTGAACGGTGTTAATGTGAATGTCAAAGACGCAATAAAAGAAAGAAGGGCTTACCGCTCGCTGGAGCATACCGAAATAACCAGTCAGTTGATTGAGGATTTAGCCCAGAGCGCGCGGCTTTTCTGCTCATGCTTCAATAATCAACCCTGGCGGTATGTATTTGTTTACGACAGGACGGTACTTAAACAAGTACACGAGGCACTCTCAAGCGGTAATGAATGGGCACGGGCGGCTTCAATGATCATTGCGGTCTTCAGTAAACCAGAACTCGATTGTGTGATCAGGGACCGGAAGTACTACCTCTTCGATACGGGAATGGCTACAGCTGCTATAATACTGCGCGCGACCGAATTAGGACTCGTTGCCCATCCGATTGCCGGGTTCAGCCCAAAGAAAACAAGGGAAATACTCAACATCCCGGAAAGCATGGAAGTAATCACGCTCGTTATCGTCGGCAAGCACTCTAAATCGATCAGTCCTTTGCTTTCTGATAAACAAATAACTGCCGAAAGAGAGCGACCCGAAAGAATGCCTGTGGAAAAATTCATCCATCTGAATCGCTACAAGGAACAGAGTGCGCAAGAAAATATCACGTAGCCGCCTGCTCAGCGAAAAAAGTCCGTACCTTCAACAACATGCCAACAACCCCGTGGATTGGTACCCCTGGGGTAAAGAAGCCTTCGACAAAGCGCGTGCAGAAAACAAACCCGTTTTTCTATCCATCGGTTATTCAACATGTCATTGGTGTCATGTCATGGAGCGAGAGTCGTTCGAAGATGATGACGTCGCACGTTTGATGAACGAGACTTTCGTCTCTATAAAAGTGGATCGTGAAGAAAGACCCGATATCGATGACTACTACATGACGGTCTGTCAAGTCATGACCGGCACCGGTGGCTGGCCGTTAACAGTAATCATGACCCCGGAAAGAAAACCCTTTTTTGCCACTACATACATACCAAAGGAGAGCAAGTACGGCCGTACAGGATTAATGCAACTCATACCAGGGATCGGTACAGCATGGCGAAATCAACGGAGCGATATTGTCAAATCGACCGAGGTAATATCCGAGCACTTAAGACAGTTGACGGTGAATAGTACCGGCAGGGAAATGAATCCTGGAATAATCAAGGAGACATACCATAAACTTCGCAGCACATACGACCCATCGGCGGGTGGGTTTGGAAATGCACCGAAATTCCCCACACCGCAAAATGTGTTGTTCCTGCTGCGCTACTTCATAGAAACTGCCGATGCCGAATCCCTCAAGATGGTTGAGCACACACTCAAATCAATGAGAATGGGAGGCATCTACGACCAGATCGGATTCGGTTTTCACCGTTATTCGACAGATTCGCACTGGCGCTTGCCTCATTTCGAGAAGATGCTTTATGACCAGGCGCTTCTGATCATTGTCTACAATGAGGCTTTCCAGATCACAAGAAATGTTTTATATCGCGATACCGTTCATGAAATTATTACGTATGTACTGCGCGACATGCAATCCCAGGAAGGCGTGTTCTACAGCGCTGAAGATGCAGATAGCGAAGGTCAGGAAGGAAAATACTACATATGGACCGAACCCGAGATCCGTAAGATTCTTGATCCCCCAGAGTATGATCTCATCGTAAGAACATTCAACATAGAAAATGACGGCAACTACGAAGATGAGGTATCACGCGCCCGTAACGGGCATAATCTGCTTTACAGGAGTCACACCGATGAAACCCTGGCCAGGGAATTCGGTATCTCGATCAAGGCATTCAATGAGCGCTTGCATGCTGCACGCGAAAAGATGTTCGCCTACAGAACAGAAAGAATACGCCCTCAGATGGATACAAAAGTACTGTGTGATTGGAACGGTCTTATGATCGCAGCCCTCTCAAAAGCGGCACGCCTCTTTGGTGATGCGAAATTCAAGCACGCGGCAATGAGGGCAGCCGATTTCATTCTCGCCAACATGCGCTCATCTGATGGTCACTTGTTTCACCGGTACATCGATGGAGAAGTTGCCGTCACGGGGTTCCTCGATGACTACGCCTTCTTGATCTGGGGACTGACCGAATTATACCAGTCAACATTTGAACCGCGCTATCTGAAAACAGCCCTGGAACTCAGCGAAAAGTCCTGCGCAATATTTGGGGATGAGGAACATGGCGCATTCTTCTCAACGCCTGCGGATAACGAACTTCCTGTCCGTAGTAAGAAAGCCTACGATGGTGCGATCCCTTCCGGTAATTCTATCATGGCATTCAATCTAATACGACTGGGCAGAATCACCGGGCAACATGACTTGGAGGATAAAGCATCAACGATATTCGATTCTTTCGGAAACCAGATCCAGAATCAGCCACTAAGCCACATATACATGCTGGCTGCTTTCAAACAGCTGCTCTCCCCCGCACCGAACATAGTGATCTACGGCGACAAAGAAAGCGATGCTACAATGGAGATGCTTCGCGTCATTCATAATTCAAGGAGGGTCGATTCCACTACCCTGATGCTACCTGCCGGCGAGGAAGCCGAAACGTCATATATGAAGGGGTTTACAAAGGGGTTGAGACCGGTGGATGGCAGAACAACTGCCTATGTATGCCAGGGCTACAAATGTGATAAACCCGCGACCGACATAAAGGAATTAGCGCGGATCATTGAACCTCGTACCGAAGATGCCAGCGGATAAACCATATACTATGCGAGCTGTCTAAAATTGTGAGGAGGTTATATGTCTTTACTTGACGAGAACATTAAAGATCAAGTTAAAAATATGTTCAAGGATTTGGTGAATCCGGTAAAACTCGTTGTCTTTACGCAGGATTCTCTATCGTATGCTCCCGGGCTTGAATGCGAAAACTGCAAGGATAACCGTCTTTTGATGGATGAAGTCGCAGGATTATCCGAAAAGATAAGTGTCGAAGTCTTTGACTTCGTGAATGATAAGAACAAGGTGGAGGAGTATGGCATTGACAAAATACCGGCAACGGTTGTGAAGGGTGAAAAAGACTCGGGTATCAGGATCTACGGCATGCCGGCGGGGTATGAATTCCCAACATTGCTCAGTGCGATAAAAATGGTTTCCACGGCGATCACCGAACTATCCGATGCTACACGAAGCAAGCTCAAGGCAATAACCAAGCCGGTGCATCTGCAGGTCTTCGTTACTCTAACGTGTCCGTATTGTGCTTCTGCTGCAAGCCTTGCACACGAGCTTGCATACGAGAGCGAAATGGTGAAAGCAGATGTAATAAATACGCAAGAATTTCCACAACTCGCCCAACGGTATAACGTTTTCGCGGTACCTAAAACAGTGGTAAACGAAACTATACAATTCGAGGGTGCTTTGCCGGAAGAAAGATTTCTCGCAAAGGCACTGGAATCTCAGAAATAACAACGTGCTGCAGAAACGGAGAGAGATGACATGCAGTCAGACAAAGTAGACAGCGAAATAAGAATCGCAGAGAACCTTCAGAAAATCAAGAATCGATTGCTGGTTTTCTCGGGAAAGGGCGGTGTCGGTAAAAGCACCGTAGCGGCGAACCTTGGTCTGGCACTTAGCGAGAGAAAACTCAGGGTTGGACTGATAGACATCGATATCCACGGTCCTAATCTCGCAAAAATGCTTGGCGCAGAGGGAAAGAAACTTCAACCTTCCGAAGAAAATAGAATAGTTCCGCTGAAAATTACCAGTAACCTGTCTCTGGTGTCTATATCATTCTTCCTGCATAACTTCGATAATCCCGTCATATGGCGCGGACCCCTCAAAATGAAACTGATACAGCAGTTTCTCGGTGATGTGGTATGGGGCGAACTCGATTGGCTGATAATTGACTCACCGCCCGGAACCGGCGATGAACCACTATCAGTGGCGCAGCTCATCCCCGCGACCGGTGCAATCATTGTAACAACACCGCAGGAAGTATCATTGATGGATTCGCGGAAAGCTGTAAATTTCGCGCGTGTGCTCAAACTCCGGACATTCGGCATTATTGAAAACATGAGCGGATTGGATTGTCCGCACTGCGGTAAGAGAATTGACATATTCGGAAGCGGAGGAGGAGAAAGAACAGCCCGAGACCTTGGTGTGCCGTTTCTGGGTAAAATACCGATGGACCCGGGCATTGTATCACTTGCTGATGAGGGAAAACCATTTATCACTTACAGACCCGATTCGGCGGCAGCAGAGGCATTTGGTAGGATCATAGACAAAATTATTACGGCAGCTAAATAGTCCCCTTTTTTGCCACACAACGCTCGTAGACACTTTAAAAGATAAGATATATGTTATTGCGCAGTAAATTCTTCGGTGGAGTTAAATGCCTGATTTCTTGACAAAAGAGAAATATCATTTATAATAGGAAAAGCGAGTGTATACACTCAAAACCACTATGAAAAAAATCCTTGTAATATCGAATCGGCTCCCTGTTACTGTTACGAAAAGAGAACGTCAGCTGAGATTCAACCCTAGCGTTGGTGGGCTTGCGACCGGATTGAGCTCGCTCTCACGATCATACGAGAACATCTGGATAGGATGGCCCGGCATTGCTCTTGAGCGCGTTGAACGAGAGAAAAAGCAGATAACTCGCAGGCTGAGGAAAGACAATTGCCATCCTGTTTTCATAAAGCAGAACGATATGGAGAACTATTACTACGGTTTCTGCAACCGAACAATCTGGCCGCTGTTCCATTATTTCACGCAATACTCTATTTACAACAGGAAGAACTGGAATTCTTATCTGAAAGTAAATCAAATGTTCTGTAGTGAGATATTAAAAATTGCAGGACCTGACGATATCATCTGGGTCCACGACTATCACCTGATGTTATTACCACAACTCATAAGGAAGAAAATGCCCCATGCAACAATTGGATTCTTTCTGCACATACCTTTTCCATCTTCGGAAGTTTTCCGCATTCTCCCGCCTCGCAAGGAGATCGTACGGGGCATATTAGGTTCCGACCTTATAGGGTTCCACACGTATGATTACGCTCACCATTTCATTCAGACCACAAGACGGCTGTTGGGATACGAACATAGTAAAGCCCAGATAAACATTGATAACCGTATCGTGAAGGTCGATGCATTTCCCATGGGGATAGACTTTGATGCATTTAATCAGGCTGAGGATGATGCCACTGTCCAGCGTGAAATAAAGAAAATAAGAAGGCGCGTCGGCGATAGGAAAATCATCATTTCCATCGACCGGTTAGATTATACAAAAGGAATAGCACAAAGGCTCGAGGCTTTTGACCATTTCCTCGATACGAACCCGAAATACCGAGAAAAGGTCTCTCTGATCCTCGTCGCCGTACCGTCCCGTACGGGCGTTGAGCAATATGCACTACTAAAACGTGAAGTAGACGAACTCATCAGCAGGATAAATGGAAAATACGGAACCATTGGCTGGCTGCCGATATGGTATCTGTATCGCTTTCTGCCATTCAAGAATCTGGTACCGTTATACAGTGTCGGTGATGTCGCTCTGGTAACGCCTATACGAGATGGCATGAATCTCATCGCGAAAGAATATCTGGCGACAAAAAAAGACAAAAAAGGCGTTCTGATTCTGAGCGAGATGGCAGGAGCCTCAAAAGTTCTGGGCGAAGCGATAATCGTCAATCCAAACAACAAGGAAGAGATCGGCGCAGCAATTAGAACGGCACTCCAGATGCCTGAGAAAGAACAGGTACGAAGAAATGATGTCATGCAAAAACGTCTCAAACGCTACAATGTTGAACGCTGGGCGCATGATTTCATCGATGTGCTCTTACGAACAAAACAGAAACAATCCGAAATGATATCAAAAAACCTGGACCTTGAAATTTCAAGAAAAATGATCAAGGACTGCCGGTCGAGACGGAATAGATTGCTACTGCTCGACTACGATGGGACTCTTGTTCCATTCGTATCAGAGCCCTCCAGAGCAGCCCCCGACAGAGAAATCACCAACATCATCAGAAAACTTGCGGCTAACCCGAAGAACACGGTAGTCATCGTAAGCGGAAGAGATCGCCAGACGCTCGATAACTGGTTCGGCAATTTGAATCTCGGGATGATCGCTGAACATGGCGCGTGGTTCAAGGAAAGATCAAACAAATGGCGAATGATAAAACACTTGAAAAACGACTGGAAAGAACAGATAAGGCCAATACTGGAACTATATGTCGACCGCACGCCTGGTGCCCGCATCGAAGAAAAGGAATTCTCCCTTGTCTGGCATCACCGAAAAACAGACGAAAGATTGGGGGAACGCAGGGCGAGCGATCTAAAAGAAAGATTGATCGATATCGTCACTCCAATCAATCTGAGTATACTTGAGGGGAGCAAAGTCATCGAAGTAAAGAACAGCGGCGTCAACAAAGGCATTGCCGCACAGAGATGGCTGGGCAAGCAACATTATGATTTCATTTTGGCAATCGGTGATGACTGGACCGATGAAGACACCTTTGAGGCGGTGCCTGAATCAGCATACTCCATTAAAGTCGGTATCGGTTACACAAAGGCAAGATACACAATACCTTCACAAAAGGATGCGCGCGATCTCTTGAAAGAATTAGCCAAGTGTTAAATTCCGGGGAAGCATCCGTCTGCATCATTGTCGTTGAAACAAAAATGCCACTTTTTTTTCACAAATGCTGCCACACCAACAGCTTGAGTGAATATTTTCATACTCGCCCTTAAAAAACCATTCTATATGACTTGAAAAAGACAATCCAGTGTGTATAATATGCGGTATTGACTCCTAGAATGAGGACATAGCATAATGAGATGCTATATTAGAAAGGGACTATGAAAAGAAGCCTAAATGATTACCGCACTATTGTCGGTGACGAAGCAATAGGCAAGTTATATCACAAAGCGAGAAAAATCTATGGCAAAACCGTGGTCCATGTGAATTCGACCTACTACGGCGGCGGTGTTGCCGAGATTCTGAGCGGACTCGTTCCATTAATGAATGACATAGGAATCGCTGCTGGTTGGAGAATGCTTCGCGGAACACCAGATTTCTTCGATATAACGAAGAAATTCCACAATGCTCTCCAGGGAAATTCGATCAATCTCAGTGAGATCAAAAAGAAACTATATGTACAAGCGAATGAGGACTTCTCGACCTATTCACATATCTCCCAGAATTGCGTGATCATACATGACCCGCAGCCCTTACCCTTGATTCAGTTCTACCCGCGGAAACAGCCCTGGGTATGGAGGATTCATATCGATCTCTCGAACCCGAATCAGGAATTATGGGGATTTCTGAAAAATTTCATTCTGAAGTACGATGTCATCATAATCTCAAGTGATACCTACAGGTTGAAGGATACGCCGGTCGAACAGCGCGTCATACACCCTGCCATAGACCCGCTGTCACCAAAGAACATGCCGATTCCCGAGAAAGTCATTGCAAAGTATCTGAAAAAGTTCAATATTCCTACAGACAAACCGATAATCACTCAAATATCCAGATTTGACAAGTTCAAAGATCAGGAAGGATTGATCGATGTCTTCAGAATGGTAAAGGAAAAAGTAGACTGCCGGCTCGTTCTTTGCGGCAGTAGCGCACTCGACGACCCGGAATCGCAACAATACTACGAACGCACAAAACGCAAAGCGAATAACTTTGTCAAAGACCGGGATATAATCATGATAACAAGCGAGAACAATATTCTGGTGAATGCATTGCAGAGAAAATCTGACGTCATAGTGCAGAAATCTTTACGCGAAGGCTTCGGACTGACCGTGACCGAAGCGATGTTGAAAGAAAAACCTGTGATCGCCTCCCGGGTCGGCGGCATAATGCTGCAGATCAAAGACGGTGATGACGGATTCCTTCTTGAAGCCGACGATAAAGAAGGCTTTGCCGCGAGAATCGTAGAAGTTCTGCAAGAACCTTCACTGGCGAGATCTCTGGGCAAAAAAGCAGGCGAAGTGGCAAAAGAAAAATTCCTCATCACACGGCTACTCGCTGATTACCTCGATCTGCTCGGTGATTTAATAGGTTAGACGCTAATTACATTCCATCATGAAGGACCAGGAATTTTCAGCACAAGGCTATTCTCCCGTAGTAGCCGATCACATGCGCAACCCCCGCCACTGGGGAATCATGCGCCATAGTGATGGTTACGCGAAAATAACCGGAACGTGCGGCGACACAATGGAGATATCATTGAATGTCAAAAACAACCTTATCGCGAAATGCACTTTTGACACAGATGGTTGTGGCGCAACGGTCGCTTGTGGAAGCATGGTCGCCGAAATGGCAACCGGCAAACCACTGACCATTGCCCGGCAGATCGACCAGAATATGATCCTGGACTACTGCGGCGGCCTGCCAGAGGGAAATACGCACTGCGCTTTGCTTGCGGCGAATACTCTTAGAAGGGCGATCGATGACTGTGTTCAGACACGCAAGACACCCTGGAAGAGGTTCTACAGGATGGAGAAGTAGTAGATTCACGAAGAATGCCAGAATGAAGATCATCGGACTGACTGACATCCACGGACGAACGGCATACGGCAAAGAAGTAATCGAACAAATGCGAAGTGCCGACCTCATAGCAATCGCAGGTGATACTACGAACTTTGGTGGCTGCAAAGAAGCAGAATCGGTAATCGAGACGATTGCGTCGATCAACGGCAAAATTATTGCGGTACACGGAAACTGCGACCAGTCCAGCGCTGTCGAACTTCTCTCGGCCAGACACATGAACCTACACGGGACATCCATGACGATAGGCGACGTGCAATTCATGGGAATAGGCGGCAGCAACAAGACACCATTCCACACGCCGCAGGAGTATAGTGACGAGGAAATGAAAGAGATCCTAACCGGTATATCAGAATCACCAGGCATCCGGTTTCGCATGTTGATCAGCCACTCGCCTCCGTTTAAGAGTAAAGTCGACAAAATGCTCTTGGGCATTCATGTTGGAAGTAAAGCAGTTAGAGAATACATAGAAACTTCGCAGCCTGATATCGTGCTCTGCGGTCATATACATGAAGCACGCGGTTTTGACCACATAGGAAGAACGCTTATCATCAACCCCGGTCCGTTCCCCAAGCACTACGTGGTGATAGACATAGACAATACGATCCGCTACCAGCTCTACTGAAAGGGCAGAATTCGATTACCAGACAATACAGCAACTTCTGTTACTTCCGAAAAAGACTATTAGTGTAGATCTCGGGATTGACGACGTTGGGTGGGCGTTTATTATCGATCAATACGGCAACAAGATTCTCAACGACCATAAGGGCCATCTTTGTCCTCGCTTCGAGTGAAGCCGACCCTATGTGTGGCACCAAGACAGCGTTGGGCATCTGCAGGAGTTCCGGCGTTACGACCGGTTCATTCTCATAAACATCGAGGGCACAACCGGCGATGTCCCCATTCCTGAGCGCTTCAACCAATGCCTCTTCATCGACAATGGCTCCGCGCGCAACATTGATCAGATACGCCGTCCTCTTCATTGCATTCAATTCTGCACCCGAGATAAAATGGCGAGTATCATCGCTCAACGGTGCATGGATCGAAACAAAATCAGACTCACTCAGGAGTTGTATTGCTTCACGATACTGTATGTCGATTCGTTTCTCTACATCTTCTGGGAGCCGTTTCTTGTCATAGTACAGAACCGCCATTCCGAAACCGTGCGCGCGCCTCGCGACAGCCTGGCCTATTCTCCCCATCCCGACAATACCCAATGTCTTTCCATAAACATCTGAACCGAGAAGGAGTTCAGGCGCCCAGCCCCTGAATCTTCCTGCCCTGACGTAATTATCGCCTTCAACGATGCGGCGGGCGACCGAGATGAGCAGCCCTATTGTCAGATCAGCCGTCGCTTCTGTGAGCACGTCAGGCGTGTTTGTGACCGGTATTTTCCTCTTGTTGACCGCTGCAAGGTCTATATTGTTGTAACCTACAGCATAGTTGGCGATGATCTTGAGATTGGACGCTTTCTGGATTATCTCCAAATCAATATCATCGGTCAACAAACATGCCAATCCTTCCTTATCCGATATGCTTTCGGCAATACGGCTATGAGGCATGGGTTCGTCGAGTGGATTGACATTCAGATCGAAGTGTTGACTTAGTAGATTCATTCCGCTTGCGGGTAGTCTGCGCGTCAGCAATACCTTGGGCTTATGGTGCATAACGCTCCTCACTCATCCAGCGACCACCCTAACACCGGCGACGTTAGATGTCCTTTGACCATAGCTCAGCGATAGGCATTCGCCGTATCTGACGAGCTGCTCTCGGTAGATCCTCAGCGTGAATACAGATATCCCATGCTTTTCTGGTCATTCTATACTGACGTGCCAGTTTACCTTTCTTGATCTCCACTAAAATATCATCACCTGCATGACTCGCCACAAACAGGTTACCTTTTCCCATAGTGGCAAAAGTAGAACACTGCAGACCGTCAAGCAGGCATGTATACGGTTTCATAACCTTTGTCTTCACGGTAATCGTCAGATCCATGATGCCGCGGGGCTTCATTGTTTTGACCAAGTACCTGCCCAATCGATATCCCAATGCCAAAAATGGCCCATCATGACCATGAAAACGCACAGTATCCTGATAACTAAGGTTCCTCAGCTTCTTGAATCTCATAGAACACCCCATGCACATCCATTATAGCCACACAGCACACAGTGTCAATCAACACAATCGATTTTGAGATAACGTTGTGTGAAATCACATACGACCACCATTGATTTCCAACTCTTTCTGTATATAATAATGGCGTCATGGAGAAAATCAATGCCGATACCCATGTCGAACAAATACTGATGAAATATCCTGCTCTGTCGAGGATATTCATCGATTTCGGTCTCCCCTGTCTGGTCTGCGGTGAACCGTTCTGGGGCACGATAGCGGAATTAGGCAGCAACCATAGTATCAGCATTGATAAATTAAATGAGGTTAAGGCAGAAATTGATGAAAAATCATAAATTTTGTCCATTGTGTGGAAGTATTCTATTAGCAAAGAAAATTGACGGTCTGGACCGCCCAGTGTGCTTAACCTGCGGTTGGATATACTATGCAAATCCCCTACCAAGTGCCGTGGCATTTGTTCTCCGTGAAGGTAAAGAAGTACTCTTGATAAAGCGCGGCGTGCAACCAGGTAAGGGTAAGTGGGCTCTTCCTTCTGGTTTTGTCGAAGCAGATGAGTTACCGCAGCAGACCGTGATCAGAGAACTTAAAGAAGAAACCGGGATCAATGGCACTCTATCTCACCTCATCGGTGTGTACACAGAGCCAACAAAGATGTATGGAAATGTACTGCTGATCGCATACGATGTTAAGTATCAGACCGGCAAACCCAGGGCGCGTACTGATACTGTGGACGCCAAATTCTTCCCCTTGAGCAAGATACCCAGAATACCATTTGACAGTCACCGGGCGATCATCCGCGACGGTCTGCACAGGAACCGGTCGAACGGGATGAATGTCAATGTACTCAAATCCAAAATTACTGAAGCAACCATAACCCACACAAAGCTATTCTACAAGGGAAGCATGGGGATTGACAGTGCCGTCATGAAGGAAGTAAACATCCTGCCAGGTGAAAAAGTTCACGTACTTAATTATGACAACGGAAAAAGGCTGGAAACCTATACCATCGAAGAGAAGGCTGGCTCTGGAAGGATCGTGCTGTACGGACCAGCATCGAAAAAAGGTGAGGTTGGACAAAGACTCTGTATATTATCATACGCTAGCATGACCTACGACAGCGCAAGAGTATTCAAAGCAAAAGTGGTTACGCTCGATTCCAAGAACAGAATAAAACGCCGATAGTGCATCAACAATCCCAGAAACAAAAGACATCCGGATACACATACGGTCCCGTACCCTCGAGAAGATTGGGTTTCTCTCTCGGCATCGATATCATGCCACACAAGCATTGTAGCTTTGATTGTGTATATTGTCAGCTCGGCAAAACGACAAACACAACCGTGTTACGCAAAGAATATACGCCTACGCAAGAGGTCCTTCGTGAAATCAAAGAGGTCTTGAAAAGAAATATGCAGAGCGATTTCTTGACCTTCTCAGGGTCTGGTGAGCCGACGCTCCACAAAGATATCGGCTATATGATCAATGAGCTAAAGAAGCTGACGAAAACTCCGATAGCCGTGCTCACCAACGGTTCACTACTACACATCTCTGAGGTAAGAAGCGATCTGAAGAACGCGGACCTGGTGATACCCACATTATCTACGGCAGATGAGGCTGTCTTTCGAAAAATACACCGTAGCCACGCGACAATTGATCTCGCACGGGTTATTGAAGGATACATCAGCTTCAGGAAAATGTACAAAGGACAAATATGGCTCGAAGTGATGCTCGTTCACGGCATGAATGACAGTCCGGAGCAGATCAGGAAACTAAAGGACGTGATCGATAGAATTAACCCTGATAAGATACACCTGAATACAGTTGTGCGTCCACCGAGCGAAGCACACGCGCAGCCAGTCCCAATGGAAACGATGCAGGAACTGAAAAAAATTCTGGGTGAGAAGTGCGAGATCATCGTTGATTTCGCTGCAAAGACAAAAGACGGACGAGATGGCAATGCGCTGGAAATGATTACAGCGATAATCTCCCGTAGACCGGTCACTGTGGCGGATCTGGTTAGAGCAACGAGCCTTCACAAAAATGAGATACTGAAATACCTTCATTTGCTCTCACGGAAGGGAAGAATCAATATTTCAAGGCATAACGGAAAAGAATTTTACACGCTAAGGGGGAATGATGATCGAACCTAAAGACATGAACAAGGATGAACTCTTTGAGTTATTGACCGACGCAGCTAAGAACTGGCTCGCCCATGACGGTTTGTGGTTTCAGACAGTGGAACAGAAATTCGGCATGGATGCTGCGATCGAACTCGACGGCAAGGCATGGGAAAAGTTCACCCGGATCGAAGCCCAGCGCATAATGAAAAGACTCAATATGCAGCCGGGCGGCGGAATCCCAGCCCTCATCCAGTCCCTTAAGTTCAGATTGTACGCCTACCTCAACAAACAAATTGTTGTCGAATCGTCAGACAAACACTGCATATTCAGAATGGAGAGCTGCCGCGTCCAGGATGCGCGCAAGAGAAAGAACCTGCCGGATTTTCCGTGTAAGTCAGTAGGTATTCTTGAATATACTTTTTTCGCCAAGACTATAGATCCCCGGATCGAAACACGGTGTTTGAGCTGTCCTCCTGACCCGCATCCCGACGAATATTATTGCTGCTGGGAATTCAGAATTAAATAGAATTTCGATACCATCAGTGGCTGCGCAGTCGGCTCACCAGAATTTTTTGGTGATTACACGACCGTGCCGGTCAAACTCGACCCCCTCCAATTCCAGGAGCATCTTTTTCATTCTGACGCCGCCGGCGTAGCCTCCCAGTGATCCGTCAAACCTCACAGCCCGGTGGCAAGGGATGATGAGGGGAAAGGGATTTCTGGCAAGTGCATTGCCTACGGCTCTTGCCGCGCGTGGTAGACCAAGTTTCCTCGCTATTCTGCCATATGTACTCACCATCCCGCGTGGGATCTTGTTTTCCAGCAGCAAAACGCGCCGCTGAAAACCGGATGTCATCGACCAATCAACGGGATCCAAATTGAACTTGATTTCTCGGCCGCATAAAAACGATGCAATATCACTGCACGGCTTCGCAGCCGCACTGTGTGGCGAGTGCTCGACTCCAGAGCGACGAAACACCGAAGACCTGAACATATGATATTGTCCGGGCAAATATATCCTCACTATCTTGTTATCGACAGAGCGCCACACAACTACCACTTTACCGAAACTGGTGGTGAGTACTGAAAAGTGGAAACTATATGTTCTTATCATTCTAATTCTCTGCGATACACGACCGATCCTGATCGCTGCTATTTTTCTTTGTCTTTTTTAAAATGAATATCTGCTCGCCAGAGATGTAATCATACGGTGAACCATCGAAACCACCGAGGACTTTCTCAACAGAAAAACCGCATTTTTCGAGAAGAAGTTCGGCTTCGTATCTGAAGAGATATCCTAACTCAAAAGTCCATACCTGACGATGAGATTTGCCAAGCTTATCTGTCCATTCATAGTATCGATCTTCATGGAGGGTTTGTTTTGCCAGATCGTACGTATCCTCTGCCCGACGTGTCACATATAATTGTTTCTCCTCATCATAAAATCTTCCAAGATCAACACTTCTTTTTGCCTGCGCCAGAAAATCATGTCGCGGTGCAAACAGATCCAGAATGAACAATCCGCTGTCTGACAGATGGTCGCGGACACATTTCAAACAGGAAATCTGATCGTTCTTGGTCAGCAGACACTGAAAAGAACGGAATGCGATATAGATTAGAGAGAATTTCTTGTTTAAATTGAAAGATTTCATATCACCCTGGGTTAATGTTGCATGGATTTTTGCCGTCTCATCACATTGGATCTTCTTGCTTGCTATGCTCAACATCTTTTGAGAAACATCAAGCCCGGTCACTTTAATGCCTTCTCTTGCGATCGGGATCAAAACCCTTCCCGTGCCGCAGCCAAGCTCTAACACCTCTCCCCTGCACTCCTTCGCGTATTCTACATAGAATGGTATGTCATTCGTGAACTCCTTCTGTTCATGATCATATAATCTGGCGATCCTGTCAAAGAGTGCCTCACCCATGAATACCCCCATTATTAACGCAACGATATATGTGCATATGTACAATTGTGGATATATCGATCATCATGATTCTCTTTCTTTAGGAACATTATGAGTATTGTTATAGTCCAAAAATGTCGTGTGTCAACACACGTCACTTATGAATAAAGCCATGCGCAAAATTTTCTGTTGCCCTAAACCAATGATTTCCATATAATATCGTCATGGTGAAGAATCGGGACTGCGTTTCAATCATACGTACGACCGCACATTACATTCCTCTCATTACGGTTTTGTGGGTAATTTCTTCCCCGGGTGACCCTGTTGTTGTATCGGGCGGTCCTGCAAACGATTATGAATCATGGATAATAAGAACAATCGACAGCAGGTTGATGGTGGTCTTCTGCCGGAACCCGGACTGGCAGTCAGGCGACCTTTATGTAACATTCTCAAGTGATAATGGCATTTCCTGGGAAACACCGACCCCGATAATCGAAAGTCCACAAGATCAGGCGACCCTTAGCTTTCTGCAACTCCCCGGCGACACATTCCGGTTATGGTACGCGTCAAATGAGAACATAACCTATGGCATTTACACCGCCCACTCATTAGACGGCATCGCATGGAACCGCGACGGACAAGTCGACCTTGGCTGGGAACCATACGACATGCATTATGATCCGACCGTTATTATCGAACCTGACAGCTCCCTGACAATGAGCTATCGAGGCCCGGGCGGCGCCTATATCGCGCACAAACCCTACGGTGAAACCTGGGATACGATCCGGACTCTGGTCGGTCCCGGTGGTTACCGCCCCCGTGTTATGAAACACTCAAATAGCACGTACCTCTATGCCTACCACCGTAATACCGCGACCGGATATGAAGTGTTCGTACGTACCTCTCTTGATCGGATAAACTGGACATCCGAACTCAGATTGACCTTTAGCGGCAATTCCCACGATCCTTTTCCAAATGAAACGGCAGACGGTGCTTATATGATCTACTACGCCACGCATATGCCGCCTGCCTACAATCTCTACCGCCGCCTATCATATGATGCGGTCAACTGGGACATAGAAGAGCAGGTTACATACGATGCAACGAACAACACACAACCTCATTTTTTTGCTGAATCGGACGACATCTTTCTGGTCTGGGCACATGCTATCTTGTTCCCCGATGATCATGATGTATATTTTGAAAGATTCAACTATCCTGGGATCAACGAAACAGTTGAATTCATAGCGGAAGCAAAAGCGAAAGCTATCGATATCTCCCCTAATCCTTGTTCAAAGGAAATCAGAGTTACTATACCTGCATGTAATCGAGATATTCTGAATATTACAATCTACGACGTTCAAGGAAGAATAACAGGGAAACCACAATATTTGAAATGCTATTGCGATAATGTCTTCACGATCGGAACGAATTATTTATAGACCGGCGTCTATCTGATGCGAGTTAATTGTAGGGACGTTAATTACCACAAAAGATTCGTCGTTATCCGTTAATTACTCTTCATGAACTTTTCGTACATTTCAATATATCATTTTCCACACTGAAGATAACACCCAGGAATTTTTCGACAACCCAGATGTTCGTTTGCGCATGATTCGTCAATGACGGAATGCTTATTTCGCATGGCATGCCTGACCGGTGTGTCGCCAGAGCCACGAACGGTACCATTTGGTCGACCATCCACTGGTCAACGCACGCTTCTGCTGCAACAGCTGCTTTCAATACATTGGCGGCGTCCATGCCCACTTCCTCAGCAGGTTTCCCCCTTCTGCCGATTGCATCTGCACCAAGTAGACCATTATCATAACGTGCGCACGCGGTTATGAAACAACCGGGAGAGGATGCATCGATATACGAAAACGTGATGTCGGGATCTCTGAACACCCCGGAAAATCCATTCTGAATTCTTTCCGCAACCTTCGCCGTCTTCAGATGATTAGAAGCGGTTATCCAAGCACTGACTTGTTTCACCGAACCCCGATCTCTCAATTTAAAAACCCCAATATCCGATGGAATTATCCTCACAAATACTTCGCCGCCGCCCTTCGGGTAGAACCCGTGGCGTCTAACTTCAACTTCTATTGAGACACTGTGATTCCGTAGTATTGAACAGAATACATGTAAGAAATATGTGATCGTCGGGCTAAACGGCACCGCTGTTCCGCCTCTTAGTGTGAGTTCAAGTGGACAGTCGGCATAGGTCCCGAGGGGAACTAATGTCTGCAGTATCAAGGTGACCGACCCCGCGGTTTTGGTATCGATGACATATTCTCCTCCCTTGATTTTTCCCGGAACAAAAACGATGTCGGTTGAGTTCATACTCAGCCCATTGATCCTGGCGTCACATATCTGACCGGCAGCAGCGATACCGTGAAGGTGTTGGGGTCTCAAACCAGGCTTATCCCTGCCTTTTCTGATATTGAAGATATGTACAGGTTTACTGGTTATCGCCGATACCGCAACCGCAGTTCTCAGGATCTGGCCACCTCCTTCGAGGTAGCTACCGTCGATCTCGATCATGACAGTTCATTCAACCAGGATCAATCCATTATAAGTGCAGCACGAATCTTCTCTTTGCACAACTTCGAGCTTCAGACCGTTATTCCTTACGGTCTGATACACATCAATACCGCATGCTTCCATGGCCGGTCTCGCCTCATAAGGATATTTGCATGGCTTCCTGGTATCACATGTTCGACAGAGCCGGCAGGGTCCCGAGGTCATGCCAAATGCTTTGTAGTACCCATGGAGGAAAAATTCACGTTCGAGTTCAGCAACGATGCTTTTCAACTTCCGGCTCAGCTTCGTTTCCCTATCAGGGGAAATGTCTTCCATCTGCATCAATAATGCTGTAGAGTATTCACTTATCATTTCACGCGTGTATTCAGGCGATGGTGAATATGGTGGACAGGTCAGCCGCTTGCTGTAACCACCGCATCCATACTGGCACTTGATTCTAACCCAATTCGCCACTGTAATTTTTCTTGTACTGATCATCTTTGCTTTTGTCATACCCGCGGATATCGCTTTTTCCAGGTATCTTTGAAATTCTGCCATAATGATCCTCCTATACCTTTAATGCAAATGCATGCAGTACAATATGTTACGGGCCCTTCGATGAAACTGCTGAAATGCTTTCAAGATCGATTATCGTGTTTATCTCTTGAGCGGTCTTGTCTTCCCGAAGCTTCTTCACACGGGCGAATCTGAGGGCAACACCCGATTCATATTTAGGGCTCTTCTGCACTTCATTGAATACTATCTCGACGACTACAACCGGTCTGACGTACACGGTCCATTCGTCTTCGTGCACTTTGTATCTGGGAAGGTTAACAGTCATCCATTGTAGCATTTTATCGGTCAGCCCCTTAAAAGTTTTACCGACCATCAAATATTTTGTTTTTGTTTCATCGAGGACGCCGAGATGCAGGTTTGACAGAAAACCGTGTCTTCGTCCGTGGCCCCACTCGGCCGCCAATATCACACAATCAACCGTATGTGTACCCTTGAGTTTGAACCAGAATTTTCCACGTTTACCAGGGCGATACTCAGAACCGAGTAATTTGACAACTACTCCCTCATTACCCAGTTCTAATGACTGGTCATAGAAAGTTCTGGCTTTGTTCTTACTGACAGGTATCAGCCGAGCCGCGAGATTACGCTTTCTACGAACTACATCATTGAGGATTTCTACGCGCTCCGCGTAAGTCTTCCCTGTCAAATCCTCATCACCTACATAGAGTGCATCGAAATACTGCGGCAAGACCGGCACCTCACGTTGCATCTCAATGATATTCTTTTTCCTCGTGGTACGGCGCGCAAGAACCTGGAATCGAACCGGTCTCCCCTTCTTATCGATGCCGATCGCCTCACCATCAAGGATAAACTTGGTGACCGGTAATTGTCGCGCATTCTGGACTAACTCTGGAAAGTGATCTGTGATGTCCTTGAGATGCCGGGAGAATATCTTGACCTTATCTCCATCACGGTGTGTCTGTATTCTAATTCCATCCAGCTTGTGCTCCAGTGCAAATTCTTCATTTTCATCGAAGACATCATCAAGGGAATTTGCCATCTGGGCAAGCATTGGCTTAACCGGACTGAAAATGCTTATACCCAGACTATCTATCGCCTCCTTCCCTTGACTCCGCAGCAGAAAGAACAGTTCTGCGATGTCGGGTTTTTGAAGATATGCCCTCTCAATCTCTTCATCGGATAGTCCAAAGAAGCGGGCTATGGCATGTTTTACCACACCTTCACCTGCACCCTGCTGTACCTCTCCAACCATGAGCAATACGAGGTATTTTCTCTCATCCTTGCCCAGTTTTGTGAAAAGCGGCGTCAAGGCTTCAATCTTTTTTCGCCCCCTTGCTGAGCAAACCAGTTCCAAGTACCTGTCGACCTGAACGAGACTGGGTGAACGTGAACGCCGAAAAACCGTGTTGGAAAGCTCAGTTATACCTTTCCATGCTATATTGAGCTTGCCCTGCCTTATTCTGCCAGCAATGTAGTTTACGCCGATCAGCGCCTCATCAACAGACAATTTGCTGAGGAATTCTTCAATGATACTGATTTTGCTGTTCCTTGAGGAAGTCTGTCTCACTCTTTCTGAATATTCAACTATCGCTTTAAACAACATTTAAATATCCCATTTTACCGGTAAGATTCCGACATGGATTATGTAGACAGCAACAGGCATCCGTGATATCGCCGAACCGGCAGGGCTCGGCCACCTTGGGGCATTTTGTTCGCAGTCTGACTACAATTTCTCTCCTATTCTCGTCTATTTCTGTGCCCGGGTCATAGAGCATCATCTAACAACGACAAGTTTTTCAGTACGGTCGAAATCTTTGCCGGTCAACCTAACAAAGTAAATACCCTGTGCAACGCTACGTCCATTTTCGTCTCGTGCGTGCCAGACGATACGCTCAGTGTCATCACCGATATCCTGATAGTGCTTGACCAGCCTTCCGGCGACATCGTATATGCTTATATCCTCGATCGCCGCCCTTCCAAAGACGATATTGAAGGATGTGCGGCTGATCCGGGGGAATACCATCACGCCCAGTGGCTCACGGTCTATACGGCCGGCAATGCCGACACCAGGCACACCACCACACAGCGCCAGGAAATGTCCGTCGTTGTTCAAACCTTGCGTTCCGACCAGCACATCCTCATACCCGTCAAAACTTATGTCATCGACCGCACGTATCGAATAGATCAACCTGCCTTCGTTGTATGACCAGATAATGCTCCCATCGAGACCACTGAAACAGTAGACAATACCGGGATTCTGATTTCCGGTTATGACATCACACTTGCCGTCATCATCGAGGTCTTCAATGGCATCTACACTCCACACATTGCTGCCAATGGGATATGACCAGTGTACTGCTCCGTTCGAACCATTAAGCACCTGGAATGAGGTACCAACGTGCGCCACGCCGATCCCGGGTATGTCAGACGCGATCAGATCAGGGATCTCCGCTACCTTCGTGACCCAACCATAGACATATGTAGCCCATATTCGTGAGCCGTTCGCCCCACTCAGGCAGAATACTGAATCACTCCACGTACCGGCGATCACATCTTGCTTATTGTCACCGTTCTGGTCAGGAATCGCAATCACAGATTGGATATCGCCGCCGCAGTCGTATGACCAAAGCGGTGCGTACACCATGCCGCTCGAAGCACCGCTCACGCAGTAGACCTTTTCGTCATAGCCATTACCCCAGGCACCGCAAACCGCATCAGGGACATTATCGTTGTTGACATCAGGTATCCAGTTGACCGACCCGACGGCATCTGCGATGCGCAGCTGCCAGATGATCTGACCATTTGCACCGGAGAAACAATACATGCTGCGGGGTCCTCCAGATGCTAACGAGTTACCGCCGATACCGGCAAGCACTTCGCCGATATCATCGCCATTGATATCAGGCATTGGTTTTACCGAATATACCCAGCCGCCCTCACCGTCATAGGAGTGGCTGTCATAATACCAGATGATATCACCGGTAACCGCATCAACGACATACACGGTTCTATCACCCCACGCAGTACCCAGCAGGATATCCGGCATGCCATCGCCATTGTAGTCGTCGCCCATTGCCAGACAATCATCACCCCATCCGCCGCTTGTATAAACACCGCTGAAGTTCCACTGCAATACGCCGTGGCCCGAACTATTACCCCAGTATGTGTTCAGGTGTTTGTCGATCGGCGCACCGGCATCGTAGGCCTCACAAGCGACATCGTTCACGCCGTCAACGTTGATGTCGGCAATGCCGGCAACGCATACTACATTATCGGGGAAATCGTACACCCAGAGCAGAGTGCCACCGGGCAGCTCAAGACTGTCCCCGCTGGCACTCAGTTCAATCGGATAAGGGCTCGAAGGAGCATTGGAGTGCACGAATGCATATCCACTGTATGGACCTAAACCAGAGGGTCGCGTGATTATCTGAAAGGACGTTGTGTCAAAACATGAAAGGGAAACCGGAAATGTCATGGTGCCTGGAAAAAACAACTCAGTATCAAAGGTCACGCTGTCAATAACCAGCGACGGATATCCCAGGTTGGCGATGCTCAATTCCCAGTCTTTTACGCAGTCAATGCGAACGCTTCCGAAATTGTAACTCGATGACTGGGGTGACAGGTACGGATCAGGATAGACGCCGTGTCCTGACAGCGGAACATAGGTTGTTTCATTGACCGGATCATTGCTAACGATCAACAGGGTGGAAGAATAGTATGAAAAAGTGTCTGGACCAAATGACACGGAAATATTCGTAGCCGCGCCCTCTGGTATGTCGATAGGGAAAGACAGCGGTGTAGTATAGAACAATGGGTTCAATGTGTAGATGGTATCTATCGTTAGTGTATCATCACCGACATTTGCTATGTTCAGCCAGAATGAGAACGATGTATCAAAGGGAACATTGCCGTAGTTGTAACTGGCTGGTATCACCTCTATGTCCGGCGTACCACCACCTTGAAGGTCTATCTGGTATGCTACGTGACCGGTCGGTGAACTGCCTTCGGCAACGACCCAAAGGTACATGCCATCCCAGGCGAGACCCCACGGACGGTTGCCGGGCGAAGCCAGAGAATCGACGATCTGCTTCAATACTACATCAATCTTGTATATGCTGTGCGAGCCACCATAATTACCATCATTACATACCCAGAGATATTGACCGTCCCATGTTGCACCCCATGGCTGCGGCAGTTCGTATATGTTCATGCTGTCCAGGACCGCGCCGTTTGTTTTCTGTATCTTGTACGCGCGTCCGTTCGGGTTGTAGTATACGCAGTGCCATAGATCAATCCCGTCATTTGCGAGGCCAGCCATGTATTCCTTGTGGGCAGGAAAAGCATGTAGACGCGCACCGGTTATGGTATCGATCCTGTATATCGAATCAGTTCCGCTCAACTGGTCACTGATCCAGAGGTCACCCTGGTCAAATGCAAGACCATAGCAATCCGCGCTCAACCGCCATCTCAATCTCTTGAGTATATTACCATTACTCGGGTCCAACTTGTATACTGTATCACCGTTCACACCATACGCGCCGCACCATATATAGCTGCCATCCCAGGCAAGACCCGAAGCATTCGCGGGTGCGGTGATCGCATTAATCACGGTCTGCGCAGACAGCGCAGTCCACGCAATTAGTAATACAAAGATAAGTTGTCTCATGAATGCCCTCCTCGACTGCTGGATTATACTAATTTACATGCGCAAGTCAATTAAATTCGGATCGCTTCGGTGCTCGTAAACTGCGGGGCAATTAACTTACCCCTCCATTCTTCCCCTCCATAAATGGAGGGGTACTAGAGAACCAGTTGATGTATAGGACGTCTAACTAAATACAATTTCACCCTTTTCAACATCTACTTTTATCGCGGCACCTTTCTTGAAACTCTTGGCCAGGATAGCTTTGGACAAGGGATTCTCGACCAGCCTCTGGATCGCCCTGCGCAACGGCCTGGCCCCGTATACAGGATCAAAACCCTCGTGTGCGAGATGATCCTTGACCCCTTCGGAGAAATGGAGCTTGTATCCGAACTCTATAATATTCTTCATAATCTTCTTTAACTCCCGCTCAACAATGCCCTTGATTTCATCGAATCCAAGGGGTTTGAAAACTATCACTTCATCGATACGATTGAGGAATTCTGGCTTGACACTTCGCTGCAGTATCTGAAATACATCTTTCTTGCTCTGCTCATAGTCGAATTTCCCACGCTGCAGACTTTCGGTGATCACTTCGCTCCCCAGATTCGAGGTCATGATTATTATCGTATTCTTGAAATCGACGGTTCTACCCTGGCCATCGGTCAAACGGCCGTCATCGAGCATCTGCAGGAGTACGTTGAAGACATCTGGATGCGCCTTTTCAAACTCATCGAAGAGTATCACACGGTAGGGACGACGCCTCACTGCCTCGGTAAGCTGACCACCCTCTTCATAACCAACATATCCTGGAGGCGCGCCGATCAATCTTGATACCGTATGTTTCTCCTGATATTCGGTCATATCGATGCGAACCATCGCTTCTTCAGTGTCGAATAGGAATTGGGCCAGAGACTTGCTTAATTCCGTCTTACCAACACCGGTCGGTCCTAGAAAAATGAAAGAACCGATCGGCCTGTTCGGGTCTTTCAGACCAGCACGCGAACGACGTATTGCATCACTCACAGCAACCACAGCATCTTCCTGGTCTACGAGACGCATGTGTATACGTTCCTCCATCTTGAGGAGTTTGTCCATTTCCGATTCCATCATTCGCGAAACAGGGATCCCGGTCCAACTTGACACAATATGCGCGATATCGTCGGCCGTGACCTTGTCATCTATGCCGCGCTGCTTCATCCATTCTCCCCTCTTCTGTCTGTACTCCTTCTGCATCTTTTCAGACTCATCACGCAGCTCAGCAGCTTTCTCATAGTTACGCATATCCACAGCTTGCTTACCCTCGACCGTGAGTTGTTCTAAACGCTTCTCCATTTCTTTGAGGTCATCGGGCATCGAATATACCTCAATACGAGCACGCGCGCATGCCTCATCGATCAAATCAATGGCCTTATCAGGCAGAAAACGCTCGGTAATATACCGGTCAGATAGTTTTGCCGCCGCTTCGATAGCGCTCGTGTCAATGATAACACCGTGATGCGATTCATACCTGCTCTTCAAACCTTCCAGTATCTTTATCGTGTCCTCGACCGAGGGTTCACCTACAAAGACCGGTGCGAATCTTCTCTCCAGAGCGGCATCTTTCTCGATATTCTTACGGTATTCATTGAGCGTAGTAGCACCTATGCACTGTAATTCACCGCGCGCCAGAGCGGGCTTTAACATGTTGGACGCATCAATTGCGCCCTCGGCAGCGCCAGCTCCTACGATCGTATGCAGCTCATCGATAAACAGAATTATTTCTCCTTTTCCCTTTTTGATCTCATCCATGACCGTTTTAAGCCGTTCTTCGAATTCCCCCCGGTACTTTGAACCGGCGACCAGAGCACCCATGTCAAGAGCGAGTATTCGTTTGTCTTTGAGAATCTCGGGAACGTTCTTGTCCACGATTCTCTGCGCCAAACCTTCGATTATGGCCGTTTTGCCAACGCCGGCATCTCCAATGAGTACGGGGTTGTTCTTCGTTCGACGTGAAAGTACTTGTATCAAACGCTTTATTTCATCGTCCCTTCCGATCACCGGATCCAGTTTTCCTTGTTTGGCAAGAGCCGTTATATCACGTGTAAACCTCTCCAAAGCCATGTACTTGTTCTCTGCATCCTGGTCTATCACTCTCTGCGAACCACGCATCCCCTGCAAGGCCTGATATATCTTCTCTTTGGTTATGGCAAATTCGCGTAAAACCGCCGCGGTCTCCCCCTCACGCTCCTCTGATATTGCCAGCAGCATGTGCTCTGAACCAACATATTCATCTTTCATGCGCTCTGCCTCAGCACGCGCCAGAGCCAGCATCTTCTTGGTTCTCGGGGTAATGTAGATCTGTGCAGTAGCACCGCCGTACAACTTGGGCCGCTTTTCGAGCGAATTCTCCAATCTGCGCTGAACAAGATCTGGCACCACGTCGAGGCGGTGAAGAATCTTAGGGACCAGTCCATCTTCCTGTCTCAGCAGCGCAATGAAGATATGCTCAACGTCCAGCTCCTGATGATTGTACTCATCAAGAAGCTCCTGAGCACTTGACAAGGCATCCTGAGCTTTCTGCGTAAATCTGTCAAATCTCATACAGAATTTAGACAAAAAAAGGCAAAAATCGTTTATATTTCGGTTTAAAACAATGTCCTACCTCGTTGACATGGATACTATTATGTGTATACTTGGATTTAATATGTTTTTAGGAATTTATGCTGTCTTAGCATTAATAGGGCTCTATATACTCTTTCTCAGAATTGAAAAGGTCAATCATGAGAAACGGGTTAGATCCATACCGGTCCGCATATGGGTGAACGGAAGTCGCGGAAAATCGTCCGTTACGCGATTGATTGCCGCCGGGCTCAGGGGTGGCGGCAAGAAAGTTATAGCAAAGACGACAGGCACAAGGGCCAGTTTCATCACCGACAACCGAAACGAGCAACCGGTTATGCGCCTCGGTATGCCGAATATCCGGGAACAAGTCAAGATATTCAGAAAAGCAACCGCCGAAAGACCAGATGCGATCGTGCTCGAATGCATGGCGTTGAGGCCTGATCTGCAATATTCGGAGGCAGTGCAGATCGTCAAGCCAAACGCGGTCGTGATCACCAATGTTCGTGCTGACCATCTCGATGTTATGGGACCTTCGCTCAGAGACATTGCCGGACATTTTCTCAATGCCATACCGAGCAACGCAATATTGTTTGTCGGCGATAAAAGCATATTAGAAGATCATCAAAAGATGCTACGCATGAAGGGAATAAATGTGACCTTTTCGGATGCAAACAGTGTCCCGGACACCACAATCGCCGATTTCCATTATATCGAACACAAAGCAAACGTTGCGCTGGCTCTTGACGTATGCAAAAGATTTGGAGTAGATGCGCAAGATGCACTAAAAGCCATGCTCTCTGCATCCCCTGACCCAGGTGTTCTGCGAAAACATTTACTGTCACTGAACAGCAAATCGGTCACGCTGATCAATGCCATGGCAGCCAATGATCCCGATTCGACCCACATGATATGGCAGATGGTAGATAAGAACTACCCGGAGATAAATATCCTCGTGAATTGCCGAAATGACAGGATCGACCGCTCGTTCCAGATGGCAAAGCTTATCAAGGAAAGCATGCCAGCTGACCGCTACATACTAACCGGCAGCGGTACCGAAATTCTCGCGCGAAAACTCTACAAGACAACCGCGCGCGAAAAAATTCTCGATATCGGCGGGAGAACTCCCGATGAAGTGGTACAGGCCGTGACCAATGCGGTATCGAATAACAGCTTTATTTTTGCGATGGGCAATACGGTGGGTTATGGTGAAGAAATGATGAACCGATTCTTACTTCGTGAAAGGAACAGATGATACTAATTGAATCCGTTGGGATAGGAATGTTCTTGAGTCTCATCTTAACCGAGACCATTGGACTCGCTGCGGGTGGTATTGTCGTGCCTGGCTACATCGCTCTTGTGCTGCACCACCCGGTGCAGGTCATCGCAACTATACTCGCTGGATTGATTACCTATTTAATAATCAAATTGCTTTCTTCTTACATAATAATTTACGGCCGCAGATTGTTGATCATATCGATCTTGATCGGCTACCTCATTGCATATCTGACGCGCATTTCACCCACAATAAACTTTAATGAATTCAGCATGGACATTCAGACGGTCGGTTTCGTGATACCCGGCTTGATCGCCTACTGGATTGCCCGGCAGGGTATTATCCCAACGCTTTCAGCCATGATCATCGTTTCGAGTCTGGTGCGGCTGATCATTATCATCGTTCATAACGGGATGGTATTACCATGAAGAAACGCGAAGGCAAGATATCGATTTTATCACTCCTCATTGTGACGACGATCACCATTCTCTTGATGATCGTTGAGTTGAATTCAAAAGCAAAAGTCCAGACAGAATACCACAGCGAGAAATTGAGTGCAGCCGAGAAGGCAAACCGGGCGTTCGCTGTCATTAAAGATACCGTAGTGCGCATGGGGATCCCTATCGACCGGATCAACGACCCGAACGAAACCGGCATCATCGGACTCCAGTATTCACCTATCACCACGGAACGTGGCGATCTCGATGCTAAATTGACATCGACCAACCCTAACCTGGCCGCCCTGGTCGTCAAGCTGCTAAAAGAAGCCGGCGCCAGGAAGGATGATCTGGTTGGTGTTTCACTTTCGGGCTCGCTGCCGGCACTTAACATCAGTGTGGTCAGCGCGACCGAGGCGCTGGGGCTCAAACCGGTCATCATCACGTCGGTGAGCGCGTCGATGTGGGGTGCCAACTACCCTGAACTCACATATCTGGACATGGAAAACATACTCGTCGAGCGTGGTATTCTTAAATCGAGAACTATTGCTGCATCACTGGGCGGTGAGGACGATGTCGGCCGCGGCTTGAGTCCGGCAGGACGGGAGATCGTTGAACAGGCTGCGATGAGGAATACCGTCCCAATGATAGAAGCCAGAAATCTGGATGAAGTCATTGAGAAAAAGATGGAAAAATTCAACTCGCTCGGCAACATAAAGATCTTCATAAATGTCGGAGAGAGAGCGACGGCTCTCGCCGGTTCAGCAACAGATGGTGGGTTGATCAGACCGTATTCGATACGGGCAGGTAATGGATTGATCGCACTCTTCTCGCAATCAGGTATTCCTGTCATCAACCTAAATGATATAAACACCCTGGCACAGAACAACGGTCTCGGGGTGTCGCCGATTCCGTTACCCAAACCAGGAGAAGGACGTCTGTACTATGAATACAAATACTCGGTTGCCATCGCCATAGTGGCGACCCTCATTCTGGCAGTCATTTTGTTTATCGTGCTGCGTTTTGATGTCGATTATTATCTAAAAAGGAGAAGAAATGGTTAATCTTGTGATGGCTCTCTGCCTTTTTTCTCAATTGCAGAAGATAGAACCTTACAAGAAATGGGAAATTGAGATAGTCACTAAGAAAACTGATGAGTACCTGCTGCTGGTTAAGAACCAGCCGCTTTCGTTCTCGGTCGAGGGGCCGACGTACCTGAGGGTATACACCAGGATCGTCTGGCCCAAGGGCAGCCTGGGCAGCGAGATCTATAAGGTGATACTACAGAAAAATGAAATCGACGAAGAAATTATGACCCTCGAATCAGACGAATCGAGCGTGTCAAAGGACAAGAAAGGAAGAACTCTGAGCAAGTGGCGGTCTTTCTACATTGAAGTACCAGAGGGTCTGAACCATTATAAATTGACCCACTGGTCATCACCCCAGGATACGATACTGGTCAAATTCGCCTACGAGTCGCCGAAGCGCTGGGAAGAAATTACCGCCGCTGAATACAACGCGATCATCGAGGCGATCGAAGAAGAAAGAATAGTGAAGTACTACGAGTTAACAAATAATGGTACTGTCACGGTGCGTTTAAACGGACCACAACGCCTGCGTGTAATAGCCAGACTCAACTATGATGAAAAAATGATCGGCGATCAGAATTATACACTCACTGTCGAAGACAATGGCAAGAGCGAGAGATTTCCATTGAAGTGCTACAAGTCACAAATGATCACATACAAGGACAGAAAGAACATCGTGCCGTCGAATGCCCGCAGTTTTCACGTCAACTTGAGTGCAGGAACGCATCTGCTCCGCTTCAGCTTGGCCGGCACCATCGCCGAAAGCGCCGCTTTGAGGTTCCTGGTCGAGGAAAAATGATCTTATTCATACTGTTCACACTCTGGGATTATTCATACAATTTCGACGTCGATGCGACCTACGACAACAACATCTATGCATATTCTCAGGAATACATTGACGAGTTCCTGGATGGTATACGTCCGTATCGATTCCCGTTTGACACTTATGATGACCTGATCACTTCCTTCGACTTCGCTTTACTGGTCAGAAACAAATTCTTTGGCAAACGTACCACCACGTTCAGCGTCAATTTGAACTCCGACAACTACCTGCTTAACAGACAGAAGAATTTTCAAAGATACACGTTCGGACTCAGGCAATCACTGGGTAGATACGCGGCCAAGGTATCATACCAGGTCATACCCGGTTATCTGATACGATACTACCGTGACCCCTACGGCGGAAGCACGGATTACATCGGATGTGAGGCTACATACCATACCGCGAGCGGGAAATTGTCTTTCATGACCGCCCATGACATCACTCTGACTGCAGGTTACGGCCATAGATGGGATGATTACATCACAGAATTCAATCGTTACGATGCCAGCGGTCACATTCTATCGTTTGGCATAGAAAAGAAAATACACAGACATTTGGATTTTGCCTTTGGCTACGAATTCAGAAATTCATATACGGATTCGGCCGATGCAACAACATCAAACATTGACCTGACACCAGACGGTTCATTCTACCAACATTCGCTCAGCGGGGACTTTTCTGCTCAAATGGTCGTCGCCTTACCCACAACAATGAATCTGTCATACGATTATGGTCTCAGAAATTATGTTACTTCAACTAGTGAGGACTCGCTTCATTTCGGACGCCGTGATCACAGGCACCGGGTGATGTTGACAACCTATTCGCGCCTGATGACCGGTCTCCAGTTGAAGCTTACGTTGATGCGCCAGTGGAGGAACGCAACGTCCGAAATCCTCTCGGATATCGATAGGATCAAAGACTATACCAGATATAGAGTTGGCGCAGGTTTTGAATTCTATTATTAGGGGGTTACGTGAAATATCTGAAGTTCCTTTTCTTAGTTTTTTTGGTTCTTTCATTTTGCGGCCGTCCCGAGGTTGAACCGGAAACAATCTTCACTATCATAGGTGAATGTCCATTGCCTGGATACGCAGAGAAAGTCGAACTTGTCGGCGACCTTGCCTACGTGGCGGATGGACAGGGCGGTCTGCAGATCGTCGATATAAGCAATCCTGAATCCACAAGTGTTATTGGTAATTATGTACCATACGGTTGGGATGCCAACGCCGTTGCGGTGAGAGATACCTTCGCCTATGTTGCTATGTCACCGTTGGGCGGCGGACTCCTTGTGCTCAGTATTGCCGACCCAACCTCACCGTATTCTTTAGTACAGGATGGGTCATTTTCTGCTTACGATGTCGTAGCTCCAGCTGCCGATACGGCGTATGTATACATCGCTGCCGGGTATTGGTTCTATGTTTGGGACATCACCTTTCAATCGTATACCAGAAGACTGAAGACCTACGGCGACGTAATAGCTCTGCAAATGGTTGACACACTTGCTTACCTGAGTTGCGAACAAATGGGAATGTGGATATTCAATCTAGCTAGCCCCGACACACTACCTGTCGGCTGGATAGACACTCCAGCAAACGCTCGAAGTCTCTTTATCAATGGGAATCAAGCCTACGTTGCTGACGGCCGGGCAGGGTTGATAATCATTGACATAGCCGACCCCGCCCATCCGGTAATCGTTGGCGAATTCGACACACGTGACTATGCTAATGAAGTCTGTGTCTCTGGAGACAAGGCATACGTTGCCGACGGTGATGGAGGTCTTTTCGTCATCGATGTCAGCAACCCGGAAGATCCGGTTCTTTACGGAAGTCTCGACGTTTCATATGCAAACGGTATTGCCGTTCGAAATGACACAATCTTTGTTGCCGACCGCGATTTGGGACTGTTGATAATCGTCGAGGAGGAATAATGACGGCATTATTGCTGGCTCTTTGTGCTGGATACGCTTACAACCAAGTTGTCATGACAGAATCATCGGCAACAAAACTACAGTTCCGAGTAAGTTTTTCTGAAAACAGCAAACTTGAGCAGTTGGCAATCACCCGATTTGTCATCGCAGAACACGAGCCATTCATTGACTACCGGATTACCACTATCGATTCGATTGTGAACGAAAGCCCTTCAGGTTTACACAAGTACAGCCCAGTTGAGATCGCCGAACCAATACACACAGGTAATGCTAAACTGTACCCAATCATCATTTATCCGTCATACTTAAATAACACCCACAAGGTCTATTGCGAATCCGTCGAAATAACAGTGGCTATCGACCCGAGCTCCAAAGAGCTTGAACTACCACCATCTTTGGTGAAAGCATACGCCGGGCTCATTCTTAATCTTCGCGAAACAGGTAATATGCCGCCAGCAGGATATCTTATCATTGCCCCAGACGGATTTCTCGACGAGTTGTCGCCGCTTGTACGCTGGAAGGAGCAGAAAGGCTGGCGTGTCGAGGTCCGTCCACTGTCCCTAACAGGAAGCAGTGCAACCGAAATCAGGAATTACATCGCTAATGCATACAACACATGGTCGCCACGTCCTGAATATGTGTTATTAGTCGGCGACGTAGGCTATATTCCCGCAGCATCTTCGAATCCTTCATTGACTGACCATCCCTACACGTTAATAACTGGCGATGATTTCTTTTCAGAACTTTTAGTCGGACGTCTACCGGCTGCAACTGAACTCGAGTTGAACACTATGATCGCGAAAATCATTGGCTATGAAACCAATCCTCCGACATCGAATGCGGCATGGTTCAAACGGGCACTGATGGTCGGCGCGAACCAACCTGGATTCATGACCACGCCGCTCCCGACCAAACGCTGGGTAAGGGATAGACTGCTCGATTACGGTTTCAATGCAGTAGACACTGTATTTTATCCCATGCCCGCTTCAGGTATCACCAATGCGATAAATCAAGGTGTGATTTTCGTTAATTACCGCTCAGGCGAAGGTGATGTCGATGGCTGGCCCTGGCCCAACTTCAGGAACGACGATGTATACGCATTGAACAACGGCGGGATGTTACCTATTGTTACCAGTATCACCTGTTACACGGGCTCTTTCGGCTACAGCACATGTTTTGGCGAAGCATGGCTGAGGGCTGGTAATCCCGTGACTCCCAAAGGCGCAGTGGGATTCTTCGGATCGGCTTCGCCTTCGACCCATAGTCGCTGGAATAACTGCCTTGATTACGGTGTATATTGGGCATTTGCAAAAGATAAGATAGCAGAGCTGGGGCCTGCGTTGTACCGAGGCAAAATGGAAGTTTATACTAATTTCCCGGACGATACGACGATCCTTTCGGGCAGCTCGTTTTATTTCCACTCATTCAATCTGCTGGGCGATCCATCAATGAGTGTCTGGACTGACATCCCGGACACTTTCCAGGTTGCTCACACAACTTCAATACCGGTGGGCGCGAATTTCCTCTCGATCACGGTGATGAATTCTGGGGCGCAACCGGTTGAGGACGCGATGGTCAGTTTACACAAGTCGAATGAAATAAAAGAAATAGCCTTCACCGATGCGGCAGGTTACGTCGATTTCAATTTTTCAACAAGTACCCAGGATACGCTTTTCGTGACCGTAACAAAAACAAACTATAAACCCTATAGAGGATATTGCACGGTCAATAATTCATCGGTGTATGTAGACTATTTCAGCCACACCATCAGCGATCCGGGCGGGAATAACAATGGCCAGGTGAATCCGGGAGAACCAATAAGTCTCAATGTAACACTGAAGAACTACGGCACTTCAACTACGGCAACAGGTGTTTCGGCGCGGTTGTCCACAGAGGATGTGAACATCACAATGACCGATTCTGTCAAATCATATCCTAATATCAATCCGGGAGCGACTGCAACCGCTTCCCCATTCACATTCAACGTTGCGTCAGGAATTCGTAACGATCATGTCCTGAAATTCAACCTCGATATTTCATCGGCACAGGGTAATTGGTCAGGAAGCGTGTGGATCACAGTCAAGTCACCTAATGTGATCTATAAATGGAATCAAGTGATGGACGGCAACGGCGTACTCGAACCCGGAGAGACATGCGATTTCATGTTGTGCATAGAAAATAATGGCGGGCTCGAGGCAAGCAATGTATCAGGGATACTCAGATCAGCGAATAGCGGTTTGATCGTGAGCGATTCCATGGGATTCTTCGGGAATATCGCGGTCGGTGATACTGCCACGAACAGCTCGAACTATTTCACTCTGGCGGCAAATTCGAACCTCACACCGGGCACCATTGTACGTTTCGCACTTATTGTCACAGGGAACAACGGCTTCGTGGACACAACCGGATTCAGATTGACCATTGGCATCGTTGACTCAACCGAACCGCTCGGCCCTGATGACTATGGATATTTCGCCTATGACAACACGGACACGGATTATCCTGATGCGCCAACCTATAGCTGGGTGGAGATCGATCCTGCTCATGGAGGTCCAGGTGATACGATAAGCCTCGCGGCCGACGAAACGAAAACCGTACAATTGCCATTCAGCTTCAAATTTTACGGAAACTGGTATAATCGTGTATCAATAAGTTCCGACGGATATATCGCAATGGATTCGACAATCGTGGCCGATATGTACAACTGGCACATACCGGCTGCAGGAGGACCGCCGCTGCTCATTGCGCCATTCTGGGATGACCTGGATCCAACCGCAACGGATTCAAGCGGCAATGTTTGCTACTGGCATGATGCAGCCGGTCATCGTTTTGTCGTTGAGCATTCACGGATCCAGCATATTCACGACCCCACCACTCCAACACCGTCTGAACTACAAACGTTCGAAGTCATACTCTATGACCCTCAATACTACTCCACAGAGACGGGTGATGGAGAGATACTTTTCCAATACTTGAATATCACAAATGATGATGGCTGGCATAATTATGCTACAGTAGGCATTGAGGATTTTGATCATACGACCGGGATAGAGTACACCTATGCCAACGTCTACCCTTCTGCTGCAGCACCATTGACGAACGGTCGGGCGATCAAATTCACAACCAACCCTCCAGATTCATTCACCGGCATATCCGAATTTAGCACCAGAACAAACCATGGCAATATGCTCAGTATATCACCGAATCCGTCCTCCAAACTCGTTGATATCAGATACCAGATAACTGATAACAGACAGGCAATCTTAAGAGTCTATGATGTGGCAGGACGCGTTGTCCAGGATCTTTCAAGTCAGCTATCTGTAATCGGTCATCCTTCATCAGTCAAGTGGAACCGTACCGATACATGGAGCAGAAGAGTGCCTGCAGGCATCTATTTCATTGTCTTACAGGATCATAGGTACAACATATCCAGAAAAGTAATCCTCGTAGATTAAGACTATTTCAGCTGATAAAGAAAATTTCGTCTTGTGAGTTTGTCTGTGACAATTAAGTGACAGCCACAGATTACATAAGGGGGTATTATGAGAGGTTTGATTCTACTAGTGGCACTTACTTCGACAGCATTTGCCATCAATTACCACGGATGCACATTGGCACCCGACAACGTCAACGGCTGGATCGTCTGCCTTGATACGACGTTGATCATTCACACGAGCGACGGTGGTTCGACATGGGCACCGCAGGAAGTGCCGCCAGATACGATCGCACGCAGATTTTGGGATGTCACATGCTACGATGGTTCACATGCATGGACAACCGGAAAACACAACCTACATGCCGGCGAAATTCTCGGTACGAGCGATGGAGGTAATATCTGGGAGCGGCAGGAAGCAGGATTCTCCAAATACGGAACTCGCATAGAATTCTACAATCAGAACATCGGCTGGTCGGTCGGCGGTGACGGCGCACTTGCGCGCACCACTAATGGTGGACAGCTCTGGGAGCGTATATTCACCGACTGGTACCAGGCAGAGTACTACGGCGTGTCGTTTGTGAATCAATGGGATGGATGGATATGCGCAGGCTGGCCCGACTCGATAGCGACCGGACAGGGTTATATCGTCGCTACAGATGACGGCGGTATATTCTGGGATACACTTGATGGCTACCACGCGGCCGGTTACGAGGATTTCTTTGACATACACTTCTTCAATATCAATGAAGGCATAGTTGTCGGCGGAGTTGATGGCACTTATGAACCCATTGTCTGGAAAACGACGAATGGTGGAACAACATGGAATCCCATAAGTGTTCCCGCAGATGTATATTACCTGAGAGCAGTCGATTTTGTCGAACTTGAGGGTTGGGCTGTCGGCAAATCCGGTTCCATGATACACACCACGGACGGTGGTAATACCTGGACTACACAAACCAGTCCTGCAGACAGCACGCTCTTCGATGTCGATTTTATTGATCACTTAAACGGACTTGCATGCGGCTATGATCACATTCTACGGACGACAAACGGCGGACAGGATTGGCTGAGGGTCGGCATTCAAGAACTGAATACTGCTACCCCTGAACAAATTGCACTCACCGCAAAGCCAAATCCCTTTTCAAGCACGAGCGTCATCAATTTTGGTATGGTAAACGGCGCAGAACGAATTGATATAGAGATCTACGACGCTGGCGGCCGCCTGGTCAAATCATTCGATCCAGTATCCAGTGTCGGGTATCAAGGATCGTGGGTGTTATGGGATGGTACAGGTAATCAGGGTTTACGTGTCCCTGCCGGCATATATTTTGTGAGACTCACTACGCGCGAGCAGACCGCAACCGAGAAATTGGTGCTGCTCGAATAACCTGGGTTCCAAAATGGGAGGTGGCTACGTGTATTAGAAAATACGCCGTACTGCTGGTATTCTTAGCACTATCTGCTTCCTTTATGTTCGCGCAGCAAACTGGCGCGCGCTATCTAATCATCACACACGACAGCTACTACAGTGCCCTACAACCGCTGGCAACGTGGAAAACGCAAAAGGGCATGAAGGCGAGAATAGTCCCGCTCTCCGAGACAGGCGCTGATTCGACCGACATAAAAAACTACATCGTGAACGCATACATTACCTGGCAAATCAGACCAGAGTACATACTCATTGTAGGTAACAAATATCAAGTGCCATTCCCACGGTTCGTTCACGCGGGGGGTCTTGCTTCGTACAGTGATAACTATTATGCAAACGTCGAAGGAGATTTTCATAATGAGCTGTACCACGGCCGTCTATGGGTTTCCGACACCATACAAGCCAAGACGGTCGTGGCCAAGATCCTTGGGTATGAGAGGAATCCCGATCTGTCGTCCGACTCTTTATGGTTCAGAAGGGGTGCAACGATCGTCAATGAATGGGAGCAAGGTCAACCGTCTTCGGCTGCCTTGTACTGGGCAGACGCGCGTTTCGCTCACCAGCAGATGTTCGATGCGAATTTCGCACACATCGATTCTTTCTCCTATATACTTGGCGACGACAGCCTGGATGTACTCAATGCCATAAACGAAGGACGGACATACATTCTATACCGAGGGATCGGCGGCGGTGACTGGCTGTGGCCATTCGCCGGTATATTCTCTTGGCAGATGAACAATGGTTACAGAATGCCCGTTGTCCTTTCAGCAACCTGCGCAACGATCGAAGGAATCGGCCGGGACTGGACCTTGGCCGGAACACAATCACAGCCAAGGGGAATAATCGGATTCTTTGGCACAACCACTTCACTATTCGAGGCTGCGGAAATGCGGAGTGCATTGTGCCGTGCCACAACCGAATGCCTGTTCAGTGATACCGGATCACTCGGTGCATCAGCAGAAGCCGGACGGCTTGAATATTACGCGCAGTTCAATGACCTTATCGAATATCACAGCTGGATGCTTCTTGGTGATCCGGAAATGTCGATGTGGACAACCACACCGAGAAATATCCTCGTTGGACATAACATGTATTTCCATACCGGGATCTGCACGACGACCGTTTATGTCCAGAGCGGCTCGGCTCCGGTCCAGGGTGCGCTCGTCTGTGCGATGGCGAAGTTAGACAGTTCATTCTATCACTACGGTTACACGGACTATCTCGGCGGCATACAGTTTATCGACACACTCAATATTCCAGGTGATTCGGTCTTTATTACGGTGACCGGACGAAATCTAAAACCATACCATAATGGCCGCCCTGTATTCTTCTTGAATGGACCATATGTGAGCCTGTACTCGTTCCGTCTTCTCGATTCTTTGGGTGGTAACGGAGACGGTATAGCCAATCCCGGTGAGGATATTGAGATACCCTTCTGCATAAAGAACTGGGGTAATGCGACAGCAATCGGTGTTTCCGCAATAATCGAGAAAACTGCACCCAGCGCATCTTGCACGCTGTACGATACTATTAAATATTTCGGTAACATCGCACCATATGAATCTGTGTATATATACCCCGATGGCTACAACGTAGTGATCGATGCAGATTGCCCCGACCTACAAGGAATAGACCTGCGTATGCGCATCAGCGATGCAGGGAAAACCACGTGGCTGTCGGATCTCGGGTTCGTCGTCCATTCACCAGTAATATTATATCACGATTATTACTTCGACCAGCACGTCAAATACATAAACTCTGGCGCTACGAGTCAATTATTCGTCGAGCTGCTGAACACAGGTTCATACGTGGCTTCAAATCCCGTTGGCAGAATATCATGCAGCGATTCCCTCGTGACGATCATCGACACGGTCGTTAATTTTACCACGATACTTCCCGACAGTATCGGTTCCAATACATCAGACCCTTTTATCATCAGTACTGCGGCTAATTGCCCGACCGGTTATTCAACGACAATCACACTGAACGTTGCCGTAGGCGTTTACACGGTGGACCATGATTTCACTATCCATGTAGGACAAAAAGATTATCTTATCTGGGACCCGGACATGAACCACTCAAGCGGCCCGTCGATCGATGGATTACTCGCTTCACTTGGTTTCAGCGGTGAATATGCCACGGCGTTTCCATACGGACTTCTCTCGCTCTACAAATCACTCTTTGTCTGTACAGGTGTCTATCCAGAAAACTACCTGATCATCGATACCAGTCAAAGTGGCAATGAGATCGAAGACTATATCGAGCAGGCAAGTGGTAATGTTTATCTTGAGGGTGGTGATGTCTGGTACAATCCGCTCGTCAGCCACGGTTATGATTTCGGCCCACTCTTCGGCATCGACCCGGTATACAATTCGATCGGCATGTTCACCGGCGTTATCGGCTGCACCGGCACCTTCACCCAGAACATGGCATTCGGTTATCAGGGCGAAGCGACCATGATCGACTATATCGATTCGATTGGCGGTTCACAACTGCTCTTCAAAAAAACTGGCAGCAACTACGGCTGCGGCGTCGCGGCAGACAACCGCACCGTCGGGCTCTCTTTTGAACTGAGCGGGCTGGTCGACACTGTTGCGCCATCGACCAAGGCCGAACTGATCGCCGCGATCATGGAATATTTCGGCGTCCCCCCTACCGGTGTTGTTGAAGAACAAGATTTCAGCCGCCACTCGACACCGATGCTGCTTGTCAATCCTAACCCTTCGCGCCACGGCTTCAATATCAACCTGCAGGGATTACCAGCGGAGAAAATCACGCTCAAGGTATATGATGTGTCCGGTCGCTGCATCCGTACGCTGATCGACAACGCCATGCCCATTGACCCACAGCAAGCATTTTTGTGGAAAGGGCTCGACGACAGAGCCCGGAAAGTGCCGGCCGGCGTCTACTTCGTACGGCTGAGTGCTCCCGAATACGAAACGGCACAAAAGATTGTATTGATTGATTAAGGAATTTGTAGATAATAATAGGAGTATTTGAGGTACACCATGCTGGATGCTAAGCAGCACACTATAGTATCCTTGTTTTTCCTCTTGTTAATTCTATTCATAAACGTATGCTATGGTCAGGGTACTGGAGCACGTTATCTTATAATAACACACGACGACTACTATGACGCGCTCGTACCGCTTGCTGAGTGGAAAACACAAAAGGGACTCAAGGCCAAAATCGTGAGAACATCAGAGACAGGAAGCGATTCTGCTCAGATCAGATCCTATGTGGCAAATGCATATTATTCATGGGAAATAAAACCGGAATATTTACTCCTCGTTGGCAACAAATACCAGATCCCGTTTCCACGAATCACACTCGCGGTCTATGTATACAGCGATAATTACTACACCAATATCCTGGGAGATTTCCGTAACGATATCATTCCCGGCCGGTTCTGGGTGTATGACACCATGGATGTGAAGACGATTGTGGCGAAGGTGCTGGGATACGAAAAAACGCCGTATTTAGAAGACCCCCTGTGGTTCCGAAAGGGGACTACAATAGTCAACGAAGATATGGGAGGGATACCTGGCGACTCGGTCTACTGGGCTGACGCTCACTATGCACACGCCCTAATGAACAATGCAGGATTTGTTCACATCGATTCGTTCGCGCGTAGCTTCGGTAACGGCAGCGCCGACGTTATCAATGCAATCAATAGCGGAAGATCGTATATTCTATACAGAGGTGAAGGTGTAACTGTTTGGACCTGGCCTTTTAATAACATCGAGCCTGAAAATATGTCCAATGGTTTTGAATTACCGGTCATCCTATCAGCAACATGTACAACAATCGAGGGCATTGGACAGCGTTGGCTCAACGCAGGTACGCCTCAGGAACCAAAAGGAACCGTCGGTTTTTATGGCACATCCACATCACTATATCTGGCAGCAGAAATGCGAAGCGCGCTCGCACAAGGAACACTGCATAGCATATTTTGTGATAGCCTGACAACCCTGGGCAGGGCTGCTGAGGCTGGACGGTTGAACTACTATGCGCTGTTCGGAAATCAGCTCGAGTATCATAGTTGGACCTGCCTCGGTGACCCGGATATGAATTTATGGACTGCAACGCCTCGCCAAATAGAGGTGACACACGACGACCAATTCTTCGCAGGCATCTGCACGGTAAGCGTACACGTCGAGTATTGCTCTACACCTGTCGAATCAGCATTGGTCTGTGCGATGGCAG
This sequence comes from candidate division WOR-3 bacterium, assembly GCA_029858255.1. Taxonomy (NCBI): domain Bacteria; kingdom Pseudomonadati; phylum Caldifarciminota; species Caldifarciminota bacterium. Next base: position 132,896 of record JAOUFJ010000002.1, read on the forward strand.
TCAATGATTCGTCCTTCTACAAATGGGGACGAACAGATGATAACGGAAATATCAATCTTATCGATACAGTACCTGTTCCAGGCGACACCATTGTTATAACAGTAACCGGCAGAAATCTTTTGAGCTACAGTGGCCAGGCTACCGTGTTTCACACGGGAAGTCCTTATGTTCTTCTTCACTCATTCAGCATAGAAGATTCGATCGGAGGAAATAACGATTCGATCATCGACCCCGGTGAGGATATCGAGATCCCGGTCTGGTTGAGAAATTGGGGTGATGACACGGCCCGCAGCGTTATGGCAGTCTTACGCAAAACAGCCCCAGACCCATTTTTCTCTTTGGAAGATACTGTCAAGAACTTCGGTGATATTGCATTCATGGATTCTGCATTTTCAACCTTCGACGGATACAATATCATTGTCGCAGCCGATTGTCCTGACCTACACCAGATTTCTCTGGAACTTGCTGTCTCCGACGTTACTACCGCGGTCTGGAATTCATACTTGAGTACTACAGTGTACGCCCCAATGCTCATCCTTCATGATTTCTACTTTCCCCCACACTCAATTGCTACGATACCAGGAAGTACAGATACGCTGGTAATTGAGCTGCAGAATCTGGGAAGCACCTGTGCTGACAGTGTTGCCGGACGCATACACAGCCTTGATACTCTTTTAACAGTAATCGATTCAGTATCCTCATTCGGTACGATCGAACCAGACAGCGGAGTCGGCTCAAATCTTTCAGATCCCTTTGTGATTGTCACTGACCCACAGACCCCGACGTGGCATCTGGTCGAATTGACTCTCGAAATCACCTCTGGCGTACAGCAGGATACGTTCAGTCTTATGATATATGTTGGAAAAAAGGACTATCTGGTATGGGATCCGGATCCGAATCACTCAAGCGGACCGTTAATACATGAAATCCTTGATTCGCTCGGATTTCTCGGTGAGTACAGTCCCGTTTTTCCCCGCTCCATTCTGTCACTGTACAAATCACTGTTCATTTGCACCGGGGTTTATCCGCTAACCTATACAATACTGGATACAAGCCAGGCTGCATTGGACATCGCTGACTATCTTTCGTCAACCACTGGTAACGCTTATCTTGAGGGTGGGGATGTCTGGTACAGTCCGCTGGTCAGCCACGGGTATGATTTCGGTCCGCTCTTCGGCATCCTCGCGATATACAATTCGATGGGCACGTTCACCGGCGTCACCGGATGCACTGGAACCTTCACCCAGAACATGGCGTTCAGTTATGGAGGCGAAGCGACCATGATCGACTATATCGATTCGACCGGGGGTTCGCAGCTGCTCTTCAAAAAAGTGAACAGCAACTACGGCTGCGGCGTCGCGGCAAACAACCGTACCGTCGGGCTCTCTTTTGAACTGAGCGGGCTGGTCGACACTGTTGCGCCATCGACCAAGGCCGACCTCATTACCGCCATAATGAATTACTTCGGCGTCCCTCCTACCGGCGTAGCCGAAGAGCAGAATTTTATCAGCCGCCACTCGACACCAACATTGTTCATAAATCCTAACCCATCGCGGTACGGTCTTAACATCAATTTGCAGGGGCTGACCGCCGAAAAGATCACGCTCAAGATCTACGACGTGTCCGGCCGTTGTGTCTGTACGCTGGTCGACAATACCGTGCTCGAGGATGCGCAGCAAGCCTTTTTCTGGAAAGGGCTCGACGACAGAGCCCGGAAAGTACCCGCCGGCATCTATTTCGTACGGCTGCAAACAGCAGACATTAATAACGCCCTAAAAGCCATAATTCTCCGCTAACCGCCTTCAGCCTTATTTCCTATTGACTGAAACCCGTTTTCAGCGTATAATAAAGCTAATAGGAAGTGTCTTACAATCACAGACCAATAGAAGGAGAAGGCTATGAAGAAGTTCATTTTTTGTATTTTTATACTGATGCTGGGTGCCCAAGCACAGGAAATCGGGGCGAAATACCTCATTATCACCCACGATAATTTCTACAACGATATCCAACCCCTTGCCCAGTGGAAACACAAAAAGGGTATGAGAACAAAGGTTGTCAAATTCTCAGAGATCGGCACGACCTCGACACAGATAAAGAGTTACATCACGTACGGTTTCAACAACTGGCAGATACGACCGGAATTCGTTCTGCTCGTCGGCTCCCCGGATCTAATACCGTGGGGACAGACATATCCATATACATACTCAGATCACCCCTACATGAACATGAACACCGATATCTATAACGAAATACTCCTCGGCAGATTGACCGTGCATAATACTACCGAGGCTCAGACCGTTGTGAACAAAATACTACTATACGAACGCACACCCTACATGGGTGACACAGCATGGATGCGCAACGCGTGTCTTATCGTTGCGGAAGATGGCCTTACGTATCCTCCAGTGCCAGGTACTGACGACTACATTTACTGGGGCGACAGCCGGCATGCTTACAACCTGATGCTGGCGAACGGATACAATAGAATGGACACGTTATCCACCTTGCTCGGTGATAATTACAACGATGTTATCCAATCAGTGAACAACGGCGTGGGCTTCGTGCAGTTCCGGGGCCAGGGCGTTGGCAACTGGTGGGGACCATTCGGTGTCAACCCTGATAATACTGCAAATGGTAGCATGCTGCCGATCGTCCTTTCTATAACATGTTCTACCATCGGCACCGGCTCAACACCGGCAACAGCGGAGCGCTGGCTCCTGACCGGAACGCCAACGACTCCACGCGGTGCATCCGGCTATTTTGCCACGACGACGGTCAGAAGCCACGTCGCTCAAATAAGAAGCGCAGTCGCGAGAGGTTTTTTCACCGCGATATTTACCAATGGACAGAGAACGTTTGGCGAAGCTTGCGAAGGCGGAAGATTGAACCTGTACAACCTCTACAGTGATACGCAGGACTACCAGGGGTTCGCGACGCTCGGTGATCCGGAAATGAATATCTGGACGGCAACGCCCAGGTCAATCGATGTAGCACATGTTCCTTCATTGGCTGCTGAGGATGAAACTCTATTGGTGACCGTCACCCTGAGCAACGGCGGACCGATCGATTCGGCACTGGTATGCGCAGTCCTCGATACGACAGTATACTCGTACGGCATTACAGACAACAACGGTCAGATAGTCTTGCAGCTGCCGACCATGCATCCGGGACAAATGGACATAACCGTGACCGGACGGAATTTGATACCGCATGAAGGGACGATCGAAATCGTCGGCGATAATGCATATCTCCAGTATCAGAGTCATATTCTCAACGATTCGCTCGGCAATAATAATGGAATACCGGAAAATGGAGAAACCATACTGTTAACAGCGACGATAGCGAACATCGGTCTGATGGCAGCGACCGGTGTCAGTGCAACATTACGGTCGGACGATGAATTCGTTTCGATCATCGACAGCGTTTCCTACTATGGTGACATACAACCGCAGGATTCGGCCAGCAACATCAGTCCGTATGCAATCGCCATATCGAACATCTGCCCTGATGGTCACATCGCGGTTCTCCGACTCCTGATGACAGATTCGGGAAGCAATGAATGGATAAGCAACTTCTCTATAATCATCACGAATACCGCATCAGGCACCTGGGTTGGCCCAGACGAATACGGCTACTATATCTACGATGATACTGATACCCTGACCGGTTATGCTCCGACATTTGACTGGTATGACGGCACAATGGCTATCGTGCCTGAGATAAGCGATGAGGATGCCGATACGGTGACATATTCCCTACCATTCACCTTTCCGTTCTATGGCTTGAGCTATAATGCTGTCGGTATGTGTTCCAATGGCTTTCTCGAAATGGGAGTATCGACCCACCGCTTTGGTGTTAACACACAGATACCCGCGGCCGGTGGTCCGAGAAGACTGCTCGCTGCTTTCTGGGACGACTTAGATCCCACGGTCGATTCTGGCTCAGGTGATGTGTACTATGCTTACGATACGACCAATCATCGTTACATAGTAGAATTCCGTAGTATCGGACACTGGGGTACTGTTCCCCAGACCCAGCGAGAGACATTCCAGGTGCAACTACTAGATCCGCAGTACTACACTACACCGACCGGTGACGGAGAAATCCTCTTTCTCTATGATACGGTAATGAATGCAAGTTCGAATACGGTTGGCATCGAAGATCATACCGAAACGCGCGGCCTCCAGTACGTCTACAACAATAGCTACCACCCGAACGCGGCACCCTTGCAGAACGGGCGTGCATTACTGATAACCACGAAGACCCCGGCAGGCATATGGCTACATACTGTAGACTTTTCGTTCGAAGATTCGACCGGCGGCAATAATAACGGCATCATCGACCCCGGCGAAACAATACAAATCTACTTACAACTAATGAACAGCGGCAACGCCGCGGCAAACAATGTTACGACAATTCTCAGAACTGGTGACCCCGACGCCAGCATTACGGACAGCACCGCAGAGTTCGGATTGATCTCTCAGGGATCGGTCGCGGCCAACTACGGCGACCCATATGTCGTCGAGATCAGCACCACGCCATCAGATACGACGATCGGTTTTGTCCTTTATATTAGCTGCAACAGCGGTGCTTATCACAAATCTGATTACTTCACGTTCTACTTGTACGGTTCCCCAGGAGTTGAAGAACAGAAAACCGGCATGCTCGGTGTTGTTAGTCTCAACATTTGTCCCAATCCCTTCAAACTCTCGACCGACATTAATTATACCATACCTTACGCAGGATACGCGACCCACGAGAATGCTACTTTGAAAATATATGATGTGACCGGGAGAATGGTAAAAGACTTCTCTGGATTGCTGTCGGCTAATGCATACCAGTCATCTATTAGCTGGGACGGAACCGATGATATCGGACGGCGCGTTGCCAATGGTATCTACTTCATAGCTCTTGATTCCCAGGGCATCAAAGAAAGGGCTAAGGTGATCCTGGTTAAATGATCTGGCTGCTCTTTTTTCTGACGCTCGACCCACGCTATCATACACGTGATGAAGTCGCACATGAATTGGACTCAATTGCCAGAAACTATCCCGGTATAACGATGCTCGATACCATAGGCTATTCATCATTCGATTCTGTTCCTTTGTTCGGACTGAAGATATCGGACAATCCGGTCGAGGACGAGGACGAACCGGCGGTGCTCTATATCGGATGCCATCATGCCGAAGAGATACTGGGCATTGAGATCTGCATGTATATGATATCTGAACTGACCAGCAATTACGGCACCGATTCGACGGTCACTTACTGGGTCGACAATCGTGAAATATGGTTCGTTCCACTGATGAATCCCGATGGTCAGAGTGTGGTCATGGCTCCCCCGGAGACTGTGTGGCGGGATACTACCTGGCGTGACAACAAACGTGATAATAACAATAGCGGGTTCTTCGAACTGGCATATGACGGTGTTGACCTGAATCGTAATTACGACTTTTACTGGACCGAGGGCGGGAGCACTGATCCCACTTCGGAATTCTATATAGGTCCATACTCTTTTTCTGAAAATGAAACACGCGCGATAAGAGACCTCGCGTTCACAAACAACTTTACATTCTGTATCACCTACCACTCGGCACGCTATGGTTTGACCGAGGTAGTGTACTTCCCGTGGGACTGGGAGGGTGGATACTCGCCCGACTTTCCATTCATCAGGACTATCGCTGATACGATCTCCAAGCGGATAATAAGGGACTCGGGTATTGGCTACTATAGCGCGCTGCCCGGTCAGGGACTCGACGGCCGCGCAAGAAACTGGCTCTACGGTGTTTGCGGTATTTTCACATACTGCATCGAGGTATGCACGACAACGATACCACCGGGATCGATGGTGGATGACCTCTGTCAGAGAAATCTCCCGGGAGCATACTATCTATTGGAAAGAGTATCGGAATGTGGTATAACGGGCCACATATACGATTCATTGACCGGCGAGCCGTTGACTGCCGAGGTCATTATCCACAACTACTACGACCCGAACTTGCCTCCACGCAGGAGCGACGCCGTATATGGCCGTTTCCTGAGAATATTGAAGCCAGGAATATATGATATCGAAATACGCAAACACGGTTACGCCCCTGTATACTACGATGATATGCAAATCATTGACGGACAAATGACCGAATTCGATATAATGATGAGCAGGACCGGAGGTGAAATGCCGGCACCGGTCCTTCAAAAAAAAATCAAGGTGCGTCCGAATCCCAGCAGTAACAACGTATTCATTGAACTCGACGACGGGATGGCGCTTACTTCACTGGCTGTATACGATGTAACCGGACGTCTGGTGAAGAATTTTGAAAATCCAGATCGTCGTATGATCTGGCAGGGCGTGGACGAGCAAAACCGTGCCGTTGCCGAAGGTATTTACTGGCTATTGGGAGAGAATGAAGGAAACCAAACAATACAGAAGGTCGTTCTGATCAAGGGTTCGGTGAATTAGAAATAGAAATAAATCTCTCTATTTTCAGACAAACGCGATAATCAACACGCATGCAAGAACCCAGGAAACAAGACACAACTGAAGAGGCAGGTCGCTGAACAGCACCCTTTCTGGAATATCCGTCTCCTGCTTCTGGTATGTTATGTATAGATACCTGAATATACCGTAGATCACGAAAGGTATCGTAAAGATCAAGTTTTTTGTACCGAACTTGGTAACGGTTTCAGGCGCGAGCGTGTACAGACAATAGGCAACTATGCATGCAGCAGTGACAACGGCGATCATCTGGTTCAAGAGTGGCAGTGAATATTGTGACAATATTTTGCGATGTTTTGCTGCATCTTCACCAAGAAGAACGATCTCTGTCCGTCGCTTCGCGACCGCGAGAAAGAGTGCTATCAACAAGGTACAAAGCAGTAGCCATGACGATATTTCCACATCTATCACCACCGCGCCGGCAATTGCTCTCAAGACATATCCAAATGCCACGAACAATACATCGAGTATCACTATCTGCTTCACTCCGAAAGAATAAACCAGCATTAGCAGACCGTAAATGCAGCAAACAATAAAAAAATTAGTGCCGAGAGAATAACTGCCGGCGAGAGATACGAACATTAGCACAATAGCAATAGCGCCCGCCGGCAACCTCTTTATCCTGCCGGCCGCAATCGGGCGCTTTGATTTGGCTGGGTGCTGCAGGTCCTCTCTGTAGTCAATTATATCGTTTATGATATATCCGCTGCTACTCAGCAAAGAGAAAACTATGAAAGCAATAATACTTTTCTCAACGCTCTCAGGAATGAAAAAGTGTCGACTGAAGATGAGCCCGGCAAATACAAAAACATTCTTTAACCACTGCCGCGGGCGTAGCAATCTAACATACACTATCAATAACCCTCCTCCACCTGAGAATCGGAATTTACTTAGAAATCTGTGGCACTTGTGAAAGTAAAGTCACGTACCTTCAATGCGGGGACTACTGTGCCGGTCGCGAAACGCGGTCCATAACCCGGATCACCCGCAACCAATTCCGGACGATTCGAAATACTGTGTACTCTATTCATAACATCGATGATATTCTCGGTGAATCTCAAATTCTTTACACCCTTTGTGAGTTTACCGTTCTCTATGAGAAAAGTACCATCTCTCGTCATTCCGGTAAAGATCAGTTTGTGAGGATCGATTATGTTGGTGTAGTGAAAACGCGTCACCAATATGCCGTGATCAGTCTCCCGAATCATCTCATCTACACTTTTCCCACCAGGCTTCATTACGATGTTCAAGGGTATAGGGCCGAACGGGTTGGGCGCGCCAAGTGCATGCCCGGTCGATTTCTTCTTCTCTTTATACGCCGCAAGTGAGTCATAGACCACGTTTTCGGCAACGCCTTTGTCGATGAGCACAAGACGTTTTTTTGGAACACCTTCAAAATCAAAAGGAAACGTAAACCCATTCCTGGCGAAAGGATCATCGACCACCGTAATCCTATCATCAACGATCTTCGAACCCAATTTTCCGGTTAGATAAGAACGCTCTTCCTGAAATATCTTACCATTAAATGCATAAAATGACATGTAATCAATGAACTCGCTAGCGGCAAGCGGCTCGAATATCGTGGTATAGCTACCCGGACTGAGGTCCACGGGATCTCTTGAGAGCAATGCTTTCTTTGCTGCAATTTCTGCCAGTTTTTTGAAATCAACATCTCGAACATCACGGGCACCGATCTGAGCATATCCAGTTGAGTTACCGGTTGACATGACAATATTGGTGAAAATATCACCGCAGACCGAATAGGCAAAAATACCTAACGAATTTCCAACACATATCTCTGCACTACCATTCGAAACGGAACCAAAAGCATCGAGATCATTCTGTCGGGCAATGCCCACGATCACTCCAACAGCTCTCGCACGATCACGCTCAGAAAATGACCCAGTACTTTTCACACTGGATTTGAGCACGCGGTACTTGCTTGAAGGGGCTTTTGGCAGTGATACGAAATCCTTATTTTCTCTTTGATGGTGGGCGATCCTCTCAGCCCAGGCAACGGTTTCGCGTATCTTCTTAAGGTCGAGAGAATTAGTTGAAGCAATACCAAGCTTTTTCCCGAGTACGACCCGAATTGAAATACTACTGTTGGACTCACTGACATTCTGATGGATATAGTTGTTCGCAAAACGAGTAAGGGCTTGTTCATGATTCAAGATAGACACCTCAACCTGATCGGCCTTTGAGTTATCTTTCACAAAATTAACGATTCTTCTGGCTTCTCTTTTTCCAATCATACAACTCCTTTTCTGTGATAATGCATGTCATATTCTATATGGAATCCCATCTAAGTCAATCAATATTTATACCCATGCGAGCATTAATATTAATGCCTATTGTTCGATTACTGGTATCTGTCGTGACTACTAGAGATGTTCGATGAGTATCTTCACACCAATCAGTATTAACATTAAACCACCAACGACCCTTATCCGAGCTTTGAAAAATATACCCAATTTATCACCAAGGTAATATCCGATAAAAGAGAGCAAGAAGGTAACTGCGCCAATAATGAGTACAGTACGTAAGATGGCCGCATCTAATAATGCTAAACTGACACCCGCTGCCAGGGCATCAATACTCGTCGCAATGGAAAGGAGCAAAAGAATATGAAAATCAAGTGGATTAGTACCGGACCGCTGGGATTCAGTCTGCAAGGACTCGTATATCATGTGTAACCCGATGAAGCAGAGCAGAATGAAAGAAACCCAGTGATCGATGCCGCTTATGATGTTCCTGAATAATGAACCCGCCGCCCAACCTATTAAGGGCATGCCGGCCTGAAAAAAACCAAAGAATATACCTATCCTTAGAGCATGCCTTAATCGTACCCGGGTGGCAACAATACCGCTGCTAATAGCAACGGCAAATGCATCGAGGGCAAGCCCAATAGCCATGAAAAATGTCACATATATGTTCATAAATAAAAAATAATGCCATGTTGTCTAATCACATCTAAATCTGCCTTACCTAAAAGATTGGATTCAATGTCCGATTCGAATACAAGGTGGATTATACATTGCATTTTATGACTGTCAACAAATATCAAATAGTGCGATTTTCGATTTACTACGATGTGTTCCGGGGAGTCAACACGAAAAATAGACTCGACTCATCGACTTCTTCGATGTGAATACCAACCGGCAGATCTTTCACAATAGCACGAAACTGCTCGGGAACAACCGTCGTCGCTGCGAAGCCGTCCTTGCAGACGATGAGACCGTCACGCGTCTTATCGAGATCAATCTCACCGATCAACCCTTCTTGGGCTTGCAGTTCAAACCAACACAGACGATCTGCCCATATTTTTGGTGAATAACTGGAAAAAAATATTTTTCCATTTTCTTTTACTACGCGGAGGCTCTCGCGTACAAGTTCTTTCTCATCGACATGAAATGCAGAGATACCATTCTGGATACAAAATACATGTTCAAATGAATTGTCGGCAAATCCCATTCTCATTGCATCCATAACTGCCAGGTGACAATTGCCATACCCCTGCATGAAACGCAGAGCATATTCAATATTCGAAACTGATATATCTACACCGTATATTGCTCCGGACCTTGCCGACAGGTATTGCAGAACACGTCCGTATCCGCACCCTAGTTCAAGCACGCTATCGCCGGGTGCTATGTGGCGTGCTACATAACCCATCTCAGACACCAGATACTGCCGGATGCGCGGCGGCGCCAAGTCATAGCAGCGTCTCAATCGAGTACCAGACAATTTATCCCGGTAGTATCCAATCATCGAACCCTTGAAAGGAAGGTCTTCGTATCTCTGATGTGGCTATTCCAATTCGTCGAGCCAGCCGGCTGTCGCTACAAGCCTGCGTTTGAAGAATTTGCCCAGATTATCCGGGTCCTTAGCCTGATGGTATCTGAAGTACATGTAGCCATCCAGAAGACCCAATATCTCGATCTTCCCGGTTCTGTGAGACATGACGTATCTGAACCGCTTGCTTGGACCATCTAGCATCTTCTTCGCGTTCTCGACTACCTGCAGTCCTTTGTGAAGTAGCAGCTGAAAGTTGTGTTTCACACGCTTCACCGGTCGGCATTGGAATACATAGTACGGTTGTATACCCACCCTCAGTAATTCCTTCTGAAGGGCAGCCAGCACGTCTGGTGTATCGTTCACGCCTTTAAGGAGAACGGTCTGGTTGCTAACCGTAACCGAGGCACGCTCAAGAGCCTTAACCGCGGCTATGGTCTTCTCCGAAATCTCACGGGGGTGATTTATATGCGCTACCACAATGATCCTCTTCTTACGTAGTGCATAATACCTGAACAATGCAATAAGGTGCTTATCCTGAAGAATCCTATCTGGCAACGCGACTGTAATCTTTGTGCCAAACCTGATGAAATTGAGATGGTCGATAGCAGAGAGTTTCTGCAAGAAACGTTCAATAATATCCGTGGTAAGAATCAATGGATCGCCACCGCTTATCAAGACATTGGTGATCTCAGTATGCTTTTCAATATATTTTACCGCATCATTGAACCGTTTCAGTATTTCACCAGTTTCCAATCCGATCAACCTCTTCCTGAAACAATAACGGCAGTAGGTGGCACAGCGGTTTGTCGCGAGTATCAGTGCCGTCTGCGCATACTTGTGTTGAAGTCCAGGCATTTTTGTGTTGGACAACTCACCGCTTGTATCATACTGTCCAAGAAGATTGAACTCCTCGGCCGACGGCACGATCATCTTCCTTATCGGATCATCAGGATCATTCCGATTAACGAGAGAAAGATAATGATGGGTGATACGCATGGGATGTCTCTCAATGACATCTGAGATCTGTCTTTTTTCCCGTTGAGAAAGTCTAAGGTGTCTATCCAAATGCTCCACACTTCGTACGCTTTCTCTTAGCTCGCGACGCCACACATCGTCGACAGGTATCTTCTCGCGGTTTGTATTTGCTCTAATCAATATGGTCACCTCATTTCCTGGCATACTTACGCTCTATGATCCATACTAGTGCGAAAGAAATTTTACGTACGTTTATTATAAACAATATAAAGCATCGTGTCAATGCTCTAAAGCATTACATATTGACCAAATTATCAAATTGGGAGTGATATTATGCTACAGGACGTACATGTCCTTCAAAGTCGGGACGACATGCACTTGGATCACGGTCACGATCGGAAAGTCATCTCAAAAACAGTTCCAGTGTTCTTATGACTTGTTATGCTGATATTACCACCGTGATCCTTGATTATTTTTTGTGCTATATACAAGCCCAGACCAGTTCCACTTTTCTTCGTGCTATAATATGGACTGAATACACGCTTTTTTTCTTCTTCGTCCATACCGATGCCGTTATCAGCGACAATGAGCCTTATTCCTCCTCGAGACCCGGTCAGACTGATATCAATTCTTGGTTTACGGTCCTTCACCGAACCCACCGCGTCGATGGCATTCAGCACGATGTTCAAAATAGCCCTTCTAAAATCGTCCGGACTACCAACAAGATTTGTGTCAGTCTCAACGTTCTTCTTCATGTCTATGTTCTGCTCCCGAATATTGTTCTCTACCAACGGTTCCATATCCCTCAGAATCCCGGCAATGCTGAACGACGTCTTTTCTCTCATCCTTGGTCTTGCAAGCATCAAGAAATCATTGACCGTTTTCGTAAGAACCTCTATCTCATGCTTCAGGCTCTCCGTAATGCGCATATAGTCAGCGTCCTCATTGGGAAATTCTTTGGTCAACCTCTGTATTCCAATCGACAGACCGTTCAACGGGTTCTTTATCTCATGAGCGAGATTCGCTACCAGATTACCGAGGAAAACAAGCCGCTCTGCCTCTTCCCTCTCCCTCTCAAACTCCCGTATTTTCGTAACGTCGTGCAGTATGGTAATAGCTCCCGAAATTCTTTGTCGATCATCGAATAGCGGATATGCTGCATATCGGATGTCCCTGCCAAAAACCCGCTTCTCATCGGCGATCTTCTTGCCCTCCTTCATCACTTTTTCGATATCAAAAGGATCATCAGAGAATACTCTGTCATAGTTGTTACCGACGAGGAAATCCTCACCGAAGGCAGACAGTGTGCAGAACATCTCGTTAACTGCACTGATCGCCTTCTTTTGGTCGATCAACAATACACCATCCTCTACTGCTCCGAGGGTCTTATGGAACAGATCTTTGATATTTGCGTAAGATTGATAGTTCATCAGCCAGAGAATCAGAAAAAAACTCGCGCCGAATATGATCACGAACAGAGCGATAAGCTGCCCTTCTGTCCTCCTAACATGCCGATAATAGCTATCGAGGCTTATCCCAATTCTGAAGATACCAACCATCTCGTCCTCGATGATAAACGGGCGGACCAACTCAAGCACATTCTTATCATTGAATTCCTCGATGCGGCTGGTCTCAGTCCTGTTTTCAATAACCTTGACCAGCTCCGGATCATCTTCAATCCTACTTATCGTCTCAACATTGGGCGTGGCAAATAATATGCCTTCGGTGTCCTGAAGCACAAGGTAATTCAACATCGGATTTGCCGCCATTTGACTTATGATCTTATTAATACCATATTCAGTGCGAAATTCTTTGATACCCTCAGCGGGTAGTTCGATCTGATATATACGTTCGGTAATCACGTAAACAAACCGCATGAGTGTTTCGTTCCCAACATCAAAATACTCAAAAGATATCGGCTCAGCTTGTTCGAATATTCTATCGCTGATAAGAAACGGCGTTCCCGAAGCCATGATCATTTTTCTGGTGCTCCTACTGAACACCGCGACCGAGCGAAAACCAAAACTCAGTCTCACATTTGCGGTATTTGTTGTTGTCAGGTCGGCATCGAGCGCACTACAAGCGCCGATCAACTTATTGATGAGTTCATCCTCCAGGCGGGCTTCTGCAAAGATCAAATTCTCCTGGGTCGAGGCAATAACCGAGAGGAAGGAACGTGCCTGTTCTTTGATCAGATCGAGCATTATCCTTCGGCCACTAATCAAGCCGAGTGTCAAAAAAGTTCCAAGCAGCAATAGAAGTATAATTGCCAACAAAAAATAACGCTTCATGCCTTTACCCATTTCCATTTCATAATAACCAAAAGATGCAATGAAGTCAACTAGATGTCTAGTAAGAACGCCTTGCAATTGCAGCAATCAAAGGTATAATCGGACAGTGCTGCAATCAATTAAAGCAAGGAGGTAATATAATGGCCAAGAAAAAAATTGCATCTAAAATACCAGTCTACCCGATGCCGGTTATGATTGTCGGTGCAGAAGTAGAGAACAAACCCAATTTTCTAACTGTGGTATGGTTCAGTATGGTCAATTTCAAACCACCGACCATTGCTGTCATCCTCAACAAAGCACATTATACTAATAAAGGCATATACAAGAATAAAACATTCAGTATCAACATCCCGACGACACAACTGATCGAGGCCACTGACTACTGCAGTGTTGTCTCTGGCTATGACCATGATAAATCAAAAGTATTCGACGTATTCTACGGTGAATTGAAGAACGCACCGATGATTCAGGAATGCCCGCTCACTGCTGAGTGTCGGGTCATACAAACACTTCAATTCGCGACGCATGAGGTGTTCGTGGGCGAAATCGTCAAAACCTATGCAGATGACGCGGTATTAACCCACGAACATCCTGACATAGCAAAAATCAAACCGATCCTCTATTCAATGTATGACAACTGTTATTGGGAAATGGGCAAAAGTATCGGACGAGCGATGCATATTGGCAAACGGTTAAAAACATAGGTCGCTCAAGACTACACTAAATGGAAATCAGCACTTCTCCCGTTTGCCCGGCAAACAAACCGGACAAACCCACGCTGATCGATTTAGCTAGCAAAAAACACAACATCACATAATTGACTAACACTAGAAAATCGATAATATATAGCACGGAGGCATAATGAAAAGAGACTTTCTCACCATGTTCGATCTGACGAAAGACGAGATTTTCGATATATTTGAGCTCGCGAAGACCCTTAAAGATTCGCAGAAGAAAGGAGTGGAACATCGTATTCTCAAAGACAAAACCCTGGCCATGGTCTTTGAAAAACCCTCCCTGAGAACCAGGGTGACATTTGAAACAGGCATGACGCAGCTTGGCGGACACGCAATATACCTTGCACCTTCTGATATCCAGCTGGGAAAACGCGAATCTGTGCCTGACGCTGCTCATAACCTTTCCCGCTGGGTTGACATGGTCATGGCCCGTGTCTTTGCTCATAAAACGGTTGAAGATTTGGCAGAAAATGCAATGATACCGGTAATTAACGGCCTTTCTGATCTGGAGCATCCATGCCAGGTCATGGCCGACCTTTTCACCATAATCGAAAAGAAGGAACACCTCGACAATATCACCCTTGCGTACGTGGGCGATGGTAACAACGTATGTAATTCATTCGTGGCAGCTTCCATAGTACTCGGCTTCAGACTCAAGATCGCAACACCAGCTGGTTATGAGCCGAACAATGACTATACCGCGAAGGCAAGGACCACGACCCTGACGACTGATCCACGTGACGCAGTGACCGATGCCGATATCGTATACACCGATGTATGGGCTTCCATGGGACAGGAAAAAGAGGCTGCCCAGAGGAAAAAGATATTCAATAGGTTTCAGCTCAACGCCGAACTGCTGACGCACGCGAAAAAAGAGTATCTCGTAATGCATTGTCTGCCTGCACACCGTGGTGAGGAAATTACCGATGAAGTAATTGACGGACCGCATTCGATTGTGTTCGATGAAGCGGAGAACAGACTGCATGTTCAGAAAAGCATAATGGCCTGGCTCGTTCAACAACGCTAATCACGTTATGTCGGCCCAACAGATACTCTGTCTCATAATCTTCGTAATCACCTATGTCGCGATAATTTCATTCCACAAGTACAAATTTCTCATAGCCTGGATCGGGATTGGTTTCATATTAATTTTCGGCATCCTGTCTCCTCCCAAACTGCTCCAGTATATTAACTGGAATATACTCGGCATATTCTGGGGCAGCCTCGTTGTCGCTGAACTATTCATACACTCAAGAATACCAGCATATCTTGCAGAAATAATCATCGACCGGTCGAAGAATCTTGTCTGGGCGATAATCTGGCTCTCGGCCTTCAGTGGCGTAATTTCGGCATTTGTCGAGAATGTAGCTACTGTTATGATCGTAGCACCGATTGCATTTGAGGTTTCCCGCAAACTAAAGGTTTCACCAGTACCCTTCATCCTCGGTATCTGCCTCTCCTCGAATCTCCAGGGTACAGCAACGCTGGTTGGTGACCCACCCAGCATGATACTTGCAAGTTATACACGTATGACGTTTAACGACTTCTTCTTCTTCAATGGACGACCTGGCCTTTTCTTCGCAGTCGAGGTTGCCGCGATCGTTTCACTCATCGTTCTGTATTTTCTCTTTAGAAAACACAAGGAGCCCATCCAGCCTATCCGCCCGGAGAAAATCGTCAGCAAATTCCCTGGTTTTCTGCTTATCGGTCTAATCCTGGCTCTTGCTATCGCATCATTCTTTGGTGGATTCATGGACTATCTGGGTGGTCTTGTGTGCCTGATCTTTGGTGCCATCGGCATAGCCTGGAGCTTCTTTTCTGCTAAGATCAAGACATTTCACATACTCAGAGACATGGATTGGGAAACCCTTTTTTTTCTGGCTGCAATATTCGGCATTGTCGGCTCATTGACCGAAACTGAAACTACCACTTTCCTTGCCCATGCTGTAGGCAAATTGACTTCAGGTAATCTGGTAGTGACCTATCTTATCCTGGTGGTGTTTTCGGTTTTCATCTCGGCGTTTGTTGACAATGTCCCCTATTTTACCGCTCTGGTCGGCATAATACCGATGCTTGCCTCGTCATATGGATACCCGGTGCACCTTCTGCTGTTCGGTGCAATAATCGGAACGACCGTCGGTGGAAATATAACACCGATCGGAGCATCAGCAAATATTGTTGGTGTAGGGCTACTAAAGAAACATGGCCATGCTGTGAACTTTTATGATTTCATAAGGATAGGCCTCCCCTTCTCAATTTTCGCAGTCGCCGCAGGAGCAATCTTTGTCTGGATATTCTGGGCGTAGCACAATTGTCATCGCTGCCACCGATCATGATCGCCCTTGTTTTGGATATACTACTTGATTTATGACCACTGATATATATAATTTTCTCGATGCTGTATAATATCATATCCTATATCACGCGGGATCCAATGAGAAAAATATTCGCTACTATATTCGCCTTCGGCCTATGGATATACGTGGCGATCGGCAACAACTACTCATATCAAAAGCAGATAAAGGTAGTGTACACCAACCTGTCTGACACTCTCATCATTGTAGATTCAGTGTCCAGTATCAAAGTGACTTTTTCCGGTCGTGGTGGTGCTCTTTTCAGTATATGGGCTGCTCCGCCAAAGGCACAGTGTGACCTGAGGGAAAAGGAAAGCGGGCAATTTGAGATATCTACAAAAGACCTAAAAATACCAGTGGGCTACGGACCTCTCAGAGTTGATTTTGACAAACCTGCGTTAGCAGTATCAATTGATCGAAAGATCATGAAAACGATCGCGGTGCGAGTTCCGATAAAGGGTACTTTAAAAAAGGGATACGCGATCAGCGATATGATCGTTCTTGATACAATAGACCTGACCGGCCCCCAAGAAGTGCTCGACCAGGTCAGTGAACTCATGACCGAGTCGCTGAATGTACGAAATCGAAGCATTTCTTTCGAAAAAGACCTGAGACTTGAAATACCTTCCCCCATGCTTGACGTTAAGAAGAAAAGTGTCAAGGTAAAGACAATAATTAAAGAAAGCATGAGAAAGACGTTGACCGACATACCACTGGTCCTCATATACGCACCTGGACAAAGTGCAAGGTCAGAAAGAGATGCCCTCGATACTTTGATCGTTGAGGGTACGACGGAGCGAATAAATCGACTATCGAATACTGACATCGAAGTTAGGGTCAAACTAACAAAGCTTGGGCCAGGCGAGTACCTGCTGCCAGCCGAGATTGATCCACCCGAATATGTCACACCGGTGAAATCTGTTCCGCAAAAATTCAAGATCACGATCTACTGAGAATACACACATATATTTCATAGATTCAGCCTAGACCCCAACACAGTATAGCTAGTTTGAATGCGAAAAGGGTATCTACTTTGCATCCCAGACCGGGGAAACTTGACATCCTTGGGTTTTGGATTATAATTTTGATGGAATTGTTGCCGCAATTACATTCGCGAGGATGGCGGAACAGGCAGACGCACTGGATTTAGGATCCAGCCCCGAACAGGGATGGGGGTTCAACTCCCCCTCCTCGCACATTGAGGAGAAAAATCTTTGGAATACAAAATATTGAAGGAAACAGATACAACTAAGGAAATCGAAATAACCGTTCCCCGCGCCGAGCTCGAAAGACTCATCAACGAGGAAACCGATAGTGTTCGCAAAGATCTGACTATCGATGGATTCCGCAAAGGCCGTGTCCCCAGAACTTTGATAAGAAGCAAGTATGCAGACAGTCTCAAAGCACAGGCCATGGATAGACTCGCCAGGCAGGCGTATCTCTCCGTTGTCAGAGAAAAAGAATGGCAGATCGCCGGGCAATCTGAAATCAGGAATATTGAAGATACCGACCCAATAAGCATCACACTCTACGTTGAAGTAATACCTGAATTTAATGTCGATAGCTACCTAAATATCGAAATTTTCAAAGAAGCACCTTCTCCTGATGATTTCCTTCTTCAACAGGGCATGAACGCATTGAGAGAGCAGCATGCAACAATAAAGGCGGTCGACCGACCGGCAGTGGTAGACGACCTCGTAACAATGGACATAGAAATCAAGGAAAAAGGCAATTCCAGAAAGGAATCTGACCAGACCGTGCGAATAGGCGATCGTTCTCTTCCCGATGAATTGAACAGAACGCTCGTTGGCATGAAAACATCAGAAAAAAAAGAGGTCAAGATCGAAGAAAAAGACTACGTGATTTCGGTCAAGAAAATCGAGGAGAAAATCCAACCAAAGATCGATGATGAATTCGCCAGCAAACTGAAATTGGCCGATGCGGAAGAGCTCAAGAAGAAAATCCTCGAAAGCGTCAAGCAACAGGAAGAAAAAAGGATTGAAGAAGACTTGAAGGAGTCAATCTCTGAGATCCTTCTGGAAAGAATAAAATTCAAGGTGCCAGACACCCTGACAAATAAGGAATACGAAAAAATCCTCAAGGATTACGGTATTCCTGACTCCGAATCAAACAAGGAAAGATTCTGGACCGTTGCCGAAAAAAGGATACGATTTAATCTTATACTGAACAAAATCACTGCAAAAGAGAACCTCCAGGTAGGTGAACCAGAAATAATGGATCTTGTTACAAAGATTGGGATAAAGCTAAACGACCAGAACCGTAGCGATGTCGTTGAATATCTTGGCAGTCTTCTTAACAGGGAAAAAACACTGGACTTCCTCTATAAGAATGCCAAGATCAGTGAGAAGAGTCGCATTTTGACTCCAAAGGAGGTAGCTGATGATACCCATACCGTTCGTCATTGAGCAAACCGGTCGGGGTGAGCGTGCATACGATATCTACTCCCGCCTTCTCAAAGAACGGATCATTTTCATCGGAACGCCGATAGATGATAATATCGCGAACCTAGTAATGGCTCAATTACTTTTCCTCGCAGCGGAGGATGCTGCAAAGGATATCAACCTCTACATTAATTCGCCAGGAGGCATTGTCTCATCGGGATTGGCAGTATATGATACAATGCAATTCGTTAAGCCCCAAGTTTCGACGATATGTATTGGCATGGCGGCAAGCATGGCCGCACTGCTATTGACAGCTGGCGCCACCGGCAAAAGATATGCATTACCGCACGCACGAGTGATGATACATCAACCAGAGGGAGCCTTTCAGGGACAGGCATCAGATATTGCTATCCACGCAAAAGAAGTACTGACGATCAGGGAAGTATTGAACAACCTATTCGCGAAGCACACCGGGCAGACAGAGGACAAGATAGGCAAGGATACCGACCGCAACTACTTTATGTCTGCACTAGAAGCGAAGAAATATGGCATAATCGACGAGATCCTCGACAAGGGGAAACAATAAGTGCCACGTATCGTTTGTTCGTTCTGTCAAAGACCAAAACCAGTGGTCAAAAGAATGTTTCGTGGTCACCGGTCTTATATTTGCGACGAGTGTATTAAGGTTTGCAGCAGTATCATGAAAGATGAGACAGAATTCTCCCCCCTGAGTGATTTTATTCTGCCGAAACCTGCTGAAATCAAATCTTTTCTTGATCAATACGTGATCGGACAGGAAAGGGCAAAAAAGGCGATCTCGGTTTCAGTATATAATCACTACAAAAGGATCAAAAATAGGAAGAATGATATTGAAATACAGAAAAGCAACATATTGCTGATGGGTCCCACCGGTACGGGTAAAACGCTTATCGCACAGACACTTGCCCGTTTACTGCATGTGCCTTTTTCCATCTCCGATGCGACACCGCTTACCGAAGCCGGTTATGTTGGCGAGGATGTTGAGAATATTCTGCTCCGGCTACTCCAGGCTGCGAACTACAATATACAAAACGCTGAGATCGGCATCATTTACCTCGATGAGATCGACAAAATCACAAGAAAATCCGACTCGCCATCGATCACCAGGGATGTATCCGGCGAGGGCGTGCAGCAGGCTCTTCTAAAAATCCTCGAAGGCACGGAAGCTAACGTTCCCCCGCAAGGAGGAAGGAAACATCCTGAACAGGAGTACATCCGGATCAACACATCTAATATATTATTCATCCTGGGCGGGACATTCACGGGTATCGAGGAAACAATCTCGAGGAGACTCGACCGCTCGGCCATGGGATTTTTGGGTATAACAAATGACAGAAAAAACAACTACGACCAGGTTATCGAATCTATAGAACCGGATGACCTGGTGAAGTACGGATTGCTTCCGGAATTCGTAGGACGGGTCCCCGTGATTGCTACTCTCCACAAGTTGTCAAAGGATGCACTGGCTGAAATCCTCGTCAAGCCAAAGAACTCCTTGCTGAGACAGTATTCAAGATATTTCCAGATGGAAGGCGTGGTCCTCGAATTTACCGACGATGCGATCGATGAACTAACTGAACAAGCACTGAAGTATAACACAGGAGCAAGAGCTCTAAGGTCAATAATGGAAAATCATATGCTGGACGTAATGTTCCATCTTCCTGATAAGAAGGGTGTTGAGAAGTGCATCATCACACGCGAGGTCCTGCAACGAAAAGCAAACCCGGAATACATTGCGAAGAAAAGGAAAAAAGCACTATGAACATCTTCATGCCGCTCTATCTCAAACTGAGTAAGAAAAGGTTTTACCGCCCTTTTAAACCCCTCGGGACAAAGAAAAAATTGTGGCACCTGGTATCTGTCCCCGGAAGCCCTGCGGAATTCTTCAGAGCGACGCCTTTTCTGGTAGGTCTGAGCAAGATTGGAAGTGTCGTTATGTTGATGCCAAAGAACCTTGAAACCATACGATCGTTTATGAAAACGAAACAATTCGAAATAATTCTATACGAGAAGAAACCGTCCCTCTTCTCAGAGGATTATAAACGCGTGGCCGTACAACTTGGTAACCGACATTTCCATTTTCTCATCGAACTGAACCAACCGGCGAACGTATCACTGCCCTACCTCGGCAATATCCAGAGGAGGGTATCATTCTTTGACAAAAACATCTTTCCTTATTACAACATCCTTGTAAAAGACAGCTATACATCCTTGCTGGAATTTTTTGACATTGAATCAACAAATGGTCAAGAAATGTTCCACTTTTACAGCCGTGAACTGAAAACAACCGAAAAGAACATCCATAAATCACGTCCGTTACTATTCATCAACGAAGCCACCCCGATTGATTGGGATGGTGGTAGCATTATCGTCGGAAAAGACATAATGCCCGATGATCCAGAAATCTGGAAGGTTTTGTATATCGCCGACGCCTATTATGGTAAGCAGGATGCTTTCTACGAATTTGCTTTGCTACATAACAAGGAAATAGTGAAGAAGTAGATCATGATAATCAGACACCGCTTGAGTTCAAGAGCCCTGGCAATATACTTCCTGATCGGCATTGCACTCATAGGCATCGTTACTTACATTTATTCGAACTACCTGATTCAGCGCATAAGAACGGAAACGGAAACGACTTCACGCCTCTTCGCAGAATTTGCACGTGGACCCAGTATCGACGAAGAGCGTCTTCTGGAGCTATTCTACGAAATGGTTATCAAGCGGATCGATTTTCCCGTGATACTGACCGATGCCGAAGGGACACCCTATTCATCCAAGAATGTAGAAGAAAAAGACCTGGACAAAGCCGTGGAGAAGCTGGATCGCGTGCAAAGACCAATCCCCATGGTGATCCGACAGGGTGCAGATTCGACACTACTCGGCCACGTGCACTGGGGATTGTCCCCCTTCACCAAATCACTGCAGATCCTGCCATTTGTTGAAACCGTATTTCTGATAGCTTTTCTCTTTCTTGGCTTTTGGGGCTATCTGATTTACCGCAAGAGCATCGAAGAAAAAATTTGGAATTCCCTCGCAAAAGAAACGGCTCATCAACTGGCAACACCTTTGTCTTCGCTCATTGGCTGGCTTGAGACGATAAAAGGAAACATAGATATTGAGGTATACAAGGGGATTCATGAAGACGCTATGCGGATGCGTGAAGTTCTCGAGAAATTCTCCCGTATCGGTCTCCCGCCGCGATTAGTTGAGAAAGACCCAACCGACGCGGTGAAAAACTCGGTGGACTACATAAGGAGACGTGCCCATTCAAAAATAAAATTCACCGAGAAATACGGACGATTGCCCGCAGTCAGATTCGATGATGTTCTACTTGGATGGGCAATAGAAAATATTTTGAAAAACGGGTTGGATGCAATTGGTGACCAGTCCGGTGAAATATCAATTAAAACCAGAAAATATGAAACTTCTGGAGCGATTATCGAGATAACGGACACTGGGAGGGGCATCAAAAGCAGCGGGAACATATTCAAACCGGGTTATACGACGAAGAAGTACGGGTGGGGACTGGGTCTGGTTCTTACAAAGAGGATCATCGAGGAATACCACGAAGGAAAATTATCTCTAAAGGAAACAAGTTCAAAGGGAACATGTTTTGAAATCTACATACCGGGAGTGAAAAATGAAAATTCTTTGGATTGATGACGAAATAGATCTGCTGAAACCATTCATCTACCTCCTGCAGAAAGAGGGCTACGAGGTGAAAACAGCACCCAGCGGAGAAGACGGTGTGAATATGGCAAACAAGGAACAATTTGACCTGATTTTCTTAGATGAAATAATGCCCGGAGTTGACGGTCTGGAGGTGCTTAGAAAAATAAAAAGCGAGAGCTCACAACAACTCGTTGTAATGGTTACAAAAAGCGAAGAAGAAGATCTGATGACTCAGGCATATGGCGGTTGGGTCGATGACTATATAACAAAACCATTCAGTTTCAACCAGTTACTTTCAGTATTGAATCGCACATTAAAACGCCGCGTGATTATCGAAGAAAAAATGGCGGAAGAGTATTCAACCCAGCTACGGACAATGATAGAACCGACCGGATATAGCGACTGGATTGAATATTATCGAAATATTGTATCATGGGACACGCGCCTTTTAGAATTCGGAAGCAAAGATCTTAAGACGATCCATGAGGAGAAAAAACGGGAAGGCAACGCCGGCTTCGCCAAATTCATTGAGAGCCAGTACTCCAGTTTTCTCAAAGGCAAAGGACCCATCTTGTCTCACCAGATCTTCTCGCACCTTGTTTTTCCTACATTAAACGACGGGCCAATCTACTTTGTAATCTTTGATTCGATGCGCCTCGACCAGTACATGAAGTTGATCCCCTTTCTGAAAGACTACTATGAGATAAACAATCACTACTACTATTCGATACTGCCGACTGCCACACCGTACTCAAGGAACTCTATATTCGCAGGATTGCTGCCTCTCGATATTGTACAGCTGTATCCTCAATACTGGACTTACGATGAGAAAGGGCAGAACAGATTCGAACGCGATCTGTTCAATGAGCAATTGAAGCGCAACAACTTACGGGTTAATTTCTCCTTCTACAAACTATCGTCAATTTCCGAAATAGAGAGAAGCATTGAAAAAATAAAGGGAGAATCAACCGAGATAGTCATCATAGTCATTAACTTCTTTGACATGCTTATCCATTCCATTCCCGGCAGAGGCGATATGAAAGGTATACTTGACGATGAACGTGTACTGCTGAATATACTGGCATATTGGTTCCCCCTGTCGCCGATTTTCGAATTATTCAAGAGTCTACTGGTCAATGATAGGAGGGTCATACTGACCACCGACCATGGTTTCATAAGGGTGCGCCGGCCTACCATTATCTACGGGGGACGCGAGATATCGCCAAACCTTCGCTACAAATACGGCCCGGCTTTGAGGGTAGACAAGAAAACTGCGTTGCTCCTGAACAGTCCAGGAGACATCTGCTTGCCGAGTGAAGATCCTTCGGTCCGATTTGCCATTGCCAAAGAAGATCACTACTTCATCTATCCAACGAAGCCGACCGAGTACGAAAGGGAATTCAAGTACACATTCCAGCACGGCGGTATATCCACCGAGGAAATGATCCTTCCGGTAGGAATACTGAAACCAAGATAAACAGATCGTTACACGGATAATGGTTTCGAAAAACGAATCGGACAACGGCATCGTCTGACGTCTCACGGCACAATAACACACCGCCAGTTTCGTTAATCTCGTTAGTATCGTTATTCCCGTTGGAAAACCGGATCTCGATTCACGATATTGAACCTGCACGTATCTAGTATCTTTCACTACCTGAAGTAATACGAATACGAAATACGATCAACGATTACGAAACCGTATCGCTTCTCCGAACCGTCAAGCGTTACACGATTCGTTTTGAACGTCCCGACCCAACAACCATCTGCGTCATTATTGGTGCCGATTATATCTGGCTCCCCATGCGCCACGATATTAACGGGCAAAACGTCGTTGTTTATGTCATTTGTATTTAAGATTTTGAATTTGTTTAGTAATTCGATATTAGGATTTCGGATTTGAGGTCCCGGGTTTCGTTACCGTAACCGCCCAATGTCGCCTGTCAAAAATGTGGGGTCTCTACCGGAGGGCGAAATATCAAATTACCAAAAAAATAAAGTAGAGACCCCGATTTTCTATTCTGGAGCAAAAGTGAAAGGAATTGACACCCTCTGTTCAAAAGAAGTGCCGTCTTTCGTAGCAGGATTGAATTCCCACTGACGGGCGGCAGCCAGTGCAGCCTGCTCACACGCTGGATTGCCAAAACTCTTGATGATTGTAGCATCCTTGACCGACCCGTTAGTACCAACGAGAACTCGTACAACAATCGTACCAGAAGCTGCAAACTCGAGAGCGGCAGCAGGATACTTGGGCTGGACGCGCCTGACAGCCTCCGCACGTGTGATGACGGAAGGTTTAGGAGGTGCGGGCGGCAGCTCGGCCACAAGCGACGCGGACCCGGTATCGGCAACCGCTGTATCACTTTGTGCTGCTGCCTCAAGAAGTCTCTCAGGTGCGATCACTGAAGGCGGTTCCTCCCTGGCCGTTCCTGTGGTTTCGAGGACAGCTGGCAGAGATGTAACACCCGACGTCCCTTCTGTTGACGTCTCGGTTGGAGGAATTGCCGATGCCAGGCTGACTCTACGTTCTGCTTCAGGGATCCAATACTCGGTTGCGTTCGCCAATCGCACCTCATGGTCAATACCCCTTACTCGCTTGTAAGTCGCGGCGATCCTGTCAGGTACTACAAGAAAAGAATAGGGTTGTTCCTCATAAACGACCTTCTGGAACTCATTCCAGACGGCTCTTGCCTTATTACGATCCAGCATGGAAATGCCTGCATCGATTAATGAATCTACAAGCGCGTTGGAATAGGACACAAGGTTATACCGACCTTTTGAATGCCAATACAGGGTCGGGTCGATTTTATCACCGACGCGCCAGCCCATCACGAAACCATCGAATTGCCTGTCCACAAGAACGTTCACAAAATCATTTGCCGCGAGTGTCTGCGTAATCACTCTTATACCAATCTTCTGCAGATCATCTGCAATGTAGCGCAATATGGCGAGTCGGTCAGGGTTTTCCGAGTTGGTGATGATTCTGACCGTAAAGTCCGTTCGATCCTTGTCAATTACCCTATTACGATTGTAGTCCACGAAACCCTGTTCCCGCAATAGAGAACGGGCTCCTTCTATATCATAGATAATAGGATGAACTTCAGAATTATATGCCCACGACGATGGGGGTAACGGTCCCAATGAAATCTCCCCCCTACTGCCGTAGATGTCGCTCAGTATCCGCTGTCTGTCAATAGCCATCGCTAATGCCTTACGCACGCGCACATCCTTCAGAAACGGATGAGTCAGGTTCCATCCAATATAAAGATAGGAACTACCAGGTTCAGAATAGATACCGACATTATCATTATTCCTAATTGCTTCTGCAGTACTGGGTGTAATATTAAACATCATTTCCAGATCGCCGTCCCGAAAATCTTCCAGCATTTCATTTGTGCTCCTGTAATGCCTGATCCGTATCTCATCTAGGGGTGGCCGGCCGTCATAATAGGTTTCGTTGGCAACCAGTATCATCACTGAACCCCGAACCCATTCTTCCACACGATAAGGTCCATTACCAGTAGGCGATGCACCGAACTCACTACCGAGTTGTTCGTTGATATGTCTGGGCACTGGCATGATGTCCGAATCAGTCAAAATATCCGCGTATACCTTGTCAAATGTGAATTTTATCGCGTAATCACCGAGCACCTCAACCTTATTAATAAAACGGAGCGCATTGATATTCGGATAATTATTCGAGGGCTCCTTCATCTGCTCGTAAGTGTAGAGCACATCATACGCTGTCACCGGTTCCCCATCCCACCATTCAACACCTTTTCTTAAATAATACGTAATTGATTTCAAGTCTTCCGAAAATTCCCATGACTCAGCAAGAACTGGCCTCATTTTGCCGGTTCCCGGATCGATCTCATGGAGGCGCAAGAAAAGTAAGTCGAGGATTTCATTGGACGTGAATACCGACGGTTCAAGCGGACTGATTACCGCAGGGATTTCCATAGTACCTACAGTCAAAATTCCACCGGGCTCACCGTCGAATCTTTCGACCTTACCCTGGCAGGAAAAAAACACGAATACAAGAAGCACAGTGGCAATTGGCAAACGTCGCATATCAGCCTCCTTCATCCTATCTAATCAAATTATATTGGGGATATGAATTATGTCAAGAGACTTAATTCTCGACCATCTTATTACCGAAAAAGACCTTCATATGGGGCCACGGTATCTCAATACCTTCCCGGTCAAATTCTGTTTTTATGCGCTTGCGCAATTCACCCATGACTTCCCACTGCACGAGCGGCTTTGTGTCCCCAAGAATCTTGATATCAATGCCTGAACTGCCAAGTGCATCTACCCTCAGAACCTGTGGTGCCTTGATTATTTTCTTTTTCCAGTCAGGCTCCTCGTACATCTGAAGGCATACGCGGTTGATGACACCGATAACACGCTCTAGATCCTCGCCATAACCAACTGAGATATTCAAATTCACGCGGGAGTATTCCTTGGTGAAATTACTCGCAATAGAAATCTCGCTGTTCGGAATATAGTGGACAATACCATCAAGATCGCGAAGAACAGTCCGCCGCAGATTGACCTCCTCAACTAGACCGCTGACACCTCCCACCTTTACAACATCGCCGATTCCGTACTGATTTTCCAGTAATATGAAAAGACCGTTTAAGACATCCTTTATCAAACCCTGTGCCCCGAAACTAATAGCCAGTCCGACGACGCCAAGACTGGCCAAAGCAGGTCCGATATTCACACCGATCTGTCCCAATACCGTGAAGAGCACTATCACACCAATCACTATTCCAATTGTGTTGGTTATAACATGCGAAATCGTCTTGCTCCTGGTTTTTATCATTATTTCTGGTTTGTCTCTCATCCTGAAATGAATCGTTCGCCTAATAACACGAGGAACTAAACGTGTCGACAACAACCAGCCGACAAATCCCAAAACGACGATAATGGCGATCTTAATGCCAAAAGCTTGCAGCCATTCAATCATCTTTCCTCCTGAACCATTCAATGATCCGGATCAAACCGGCATTCAGGTCGACCTTGGGGGTCCAACCAAGTATCTCTTTTGCTTTCGCTATATCAGGTTTTCTCCTCTTAGGGTCATTTTCCGGCAGTGGCAGGAATTCCAATCCCGATGTGCTTAAGCACAACTTCTTTATGATATCAGCGACCTCAAGCATGGTGTATTCCTTTGGATTACCAATGTTAATCGGATAGGCATATCCAATTTTGACCGCCTTTGTTATGGCCTCAACCATATCGCTGATGTAGCAGAAACTCCTGGTTTGTTTGCCATCGCCGAAAATTGTCAGCGGCTCGTTCTTCAATGCCTGACTGATGAAAGTCGGGACTACCCGTCCATCTTCTTCCTTCATCCGTTCGCCGTAGGTGTTGAATATCCTGACGATCGTTGTTTCCACCTTATGCTCCCGGTTATACGCAGCAGTCAGCGCTTCAGCAAATCTCTTCCCTTCATCATATACCGCTCTCGGTCCAACCGGATTAACGTTTCCCCAGTAATCTTCTTTCTGTGGGTGTTGCTCGGGATCGCCATAAACCTCGCTAGTCGAAGCCAGCAGAAACTTTGCATGTTCCCGCCTGCTTAGTTCAAGCATGTTGAATGTCCCCACTGATGAGGTACGCATTGTTTCGATCGGATATCTTAGGTAGTCAAACGGACTGGCGGGCGATGCAAGATGCATAATGACATCGATCCCATCCGAGATCATATCAACATTACAAACATCTTCCTCGAGAAAAGTGATGCTCCCTCTGTTCAAGTGGTCTGCAATGTTCTCCCTGCGCCCGGTAATCAGACTGTCAATGACAATCACCTCATCACCAGCCGCAACATAATGATCAACAAGATGTGATCCGATGAAACCTGCGCCACCTGTTATCAAAACCTTCATCGGCCTATTCCACTATAGATGAACCCCAACTCCTTCATCTTCTCCGGTTGAAATACATTACGCCCGTCGACAAATACTGGTTGACGCATGGCTTTCTTCACCTTCTGTAAATCCATTTTTTCAAATTCCGCCCATTCGGTAACGAGCACTATCGCATCGACATCCTCTGCTACATCATAAGCATTATCACAATAATCGATATCCGGCATTATTTTCTTTGCTCTTTCCATGGCCACAGGATCGTACGCTTTGACGGTCGCACCCTCGCTCATTAATTGGCTAATAATCGTAATAGACGGCGCAAATCTCATGTCATCTGTGTTGGGTTTGAAAGCAAGGCCCAAAACTCCAATCTTCTTGCCCCTGAGATTCCACAGCAATTCTTCGGTCTTCTTGACGACCCTGCGCATCTGTTCCTCATTGATATTTTCAACTTCTTTCAAAAGACGAAAGTCATAACCAAGTTTTGCTGATATGCCGATGAAAGCCTTCAGATCCTTGGGAAAACAGAATCCACCGAAACCAGCACCGGCGTTCAAAAAATCACGTCCGATTCTCTTGTCCAACCCCATTCCTTCGGCTACCTTTGTAACATCGCCACCCGATCTCTCACAAATGATCGAAAGCGCGTTCATGAAGGATATCTTAGTTGAAAGAAAAGAATTTGATGCGTGCTTTATCAACTCGGCACTCGCTATATCAGTGACTATCTTCGGCGATTCAATGGGACGGTAAAGCTCAAGGAGTTTCTCCTCTGCCCGTTTGCTTTCAACACCCAGAACGATCCGGTCCGCGTATAAGAAATCATTTATTGCAGAACCTTCCCGCAGGAACTCAGGATTCGAAGCCACATCGAACTCGCTACCGTGTTTGTTAAATCTTTCGACCACCATGCGTACCCATTGACCTGTCTGTACGGGTACCGTACTCTTCTCGATTATGATCTTGTAATCACGCATAGCTGCGCCGATCTCTATCGCCACCTGTTCGATGCTCGACAGATCAGGTTCTCCATTATCCTTGGGAGGAGTACCCACGGCAATGAATACGAAGAATGACTTATCGACACCTTCACCAGTATTGCTCGTGAAACTGAGCCTGCCGGCTTTCACGTTCTTCTTCACCAATTCCTCAAGCCCCGGCTCATAGATGGGTATACCGCCGTTTTTCAACACATCGATTTTACTTGTGTCGTTATCAACACAAATGACTTCGTGACCGATCTCAGCAAAGCAAGTTCCCGAAACAAGACCAACATAACCCGTGCCTATCATGCACACCTTCATCAAAATCCTCCTTCCAATATAATCTTGTTCAATAATCCAATTTTAACGCCGTCTGTAAAACAGAAACAACACACCGCCGATGAGGGAATAGACAAAAATAATAAAAAATGATAATAGCGACATAGCCAGAGAAACCTCACCGTCAAGCCCTACTCGCGAAAATAGAAGAACATAGGAATTCTCCCGTATACCGAGTCCATTAAGTGACACCGGGATCATGGATACGACGTTTATGATGGGAACATAAAGAAAAAAAGGAATGATCCCGACCTCGGTATGCCCCATGCCCAACAAGACAAAGAACGGGGCGATCGCCAGTGTTGTTTGTATGATGACTGAATGAACAATACACAATGCGATCGTACCCCAAGCTCCACCGAATTCGGTTCCTGCCGCATGTAACCGGTTGAGCCTCTCACCGAGTTGTAATAACCTCATCCTGCTGATAAGCGGTGAGAAAGTATTGTAAGCTTTTTGTGAAAAGAAAACGTATGTAACCAGCAGAACAATACTCAGTCCAACTACCATGAAAGGAAGAAATTCAGTATCGTTTCTCATTACTAACAGATAAAAAACCGCAATCAGAGCAAAAATGAACAGACCGACAAAACCCAGTATTCGATCGACGATAACCGTTGCCAGTGAATCAGCTCGGCGGTCCTTCATTGTATATACTACACGCATCATATCACCGCCGACTGTTGTCGGTAGAAAGTTGTTGAAAAAAAGAGAAATAAAGTATATCACCAGCGTACGCCCAAAAGGTATGTTGAATTTTTTGAAATCAAGCAACACTTGCCAGCGCCATGCTGAAACGAGGATAAAAATAAGATAAGGTACCGACGCATAAAGAAGATACCTTCCGCTGACACCACGAATATTTACCAGTATTTCCTTTATATCGAGTGCCCAGAAAAGGAATATGATCAGGCCTAAACCAACAACGACCCGGGCAATCGTCAACAATGTTCTAAACTTTGGGTTTTTCAAGATGGTCCAGTATAGCGCGTATCGATTCTCCTATTAGCGCCAGTGAAAAGAAAAGGATGCCAGATATAACTAATAGAATAACCAGATACAGGAGAGGACGAAAGCCATATCCAAAAAGCCTCAGGACGATCGACAAAATTCCTACGGCAACTCCTGCAAGGACCGAGAAAAGACCGATGGTGCCAAAATAGAGCAAAGGTTTCTTCATGAAAGACAGCTGAAATTTCACTGCAAGCAAATCAAAGAACCCAATTAAAATGCGTGACTTCTGCTGGTATTTCGGAAGACCGTACTTCCGGGGGCGAATGTCCACTTTTATTTCACCGATCCGGTAGCCGGCTTCCTTTGCCAGAGGCACCAGAAAGCGATGCCAATCCTTGCGCAGCGGTATATCGTTAAGAACATCTTTCCTTACCGCTTTGATCGCGTTCATATCGTGTACCTCGAGACCGAACAGCTTCTTCGCCCATAAATTATACGTATTTGACACAAATTTCTTATCGTATTTCCCTTGTTTCCAACCTGTGGCAATATCGAATCCGTTATCGATCAGCGCGATCAATCTGGGAATGTCGTTTGGGTCATATTGCATATCGGCGTCAAATATCACTATGACATCGCCTTTCGCCGCCTTCGCTCCGGACATTATAGCTTGCGTTTTGCCCATATTCCTTTTATGCCGGACGCAACGTAAATAACGTCTCTTATGCTTTTTCAATATATCGGACGTTCCGTCTTCGGAGCCGTCGTCGACTAAGATAACCTCATAGTTTCGCTTCTTTTCAACAAATTTGTCGAATTCCTCGATGAGAAGCGGTATGTTTACTGCTTCATTATATGCAGGAACTACAACAGAAACCTTCATGTCTGATTATATGAAATCTCGTTACTTAGTCAAGAGGAGAACCAAAAATACAGCTTTCACTTCTCATACAGCAGGCAAAGTATCTGACAGCGCTATGATGGTAAGCTGACAGATCCTCTTGAGCGTCTCTAATATACCGATGTTTCTAATTGCGACGCTCTCGAAATACTGATAATCTTCATTATTCAATTGTGTTTGGAGCTCTTTGATCTCCATGATGTTCGGTAGATCACGTTTGTTGTACTGAATTATCATCGGAATATCCTTCAGGATTAAATCATACGCTCTCAGATTATCCTGCAGGTTGTACATACTCTCGATGTTCTCCTCCAACCGTTCCCGCTGAGAATCGACCACAAAAACCAATCCATCGACGTTTCTCAAAACCAGTCTGCGCGATGCATTATAGTAAACCTGACCAGGTACCGTATACAGATGGAACCGTAGTTTCCAACCCTTGATCTCACCCACATCAATAGGCAGGAAATCAAAGAATATTGTTTGGTCCAGATCGGTTGCAAGACTCATCATCTGGCCCTTTCGGTCAGACGATAATTTAGCATATATCGAACGCAAATTGGTCGTCTTGCCACCCAGGCTCGTCCCGTAGTACACGATCTTGAGGTTGAGCTCTTTATTGGCGTAGTTTAAGTTCGCCATAGTTCAGGTTATTTCAACAAGATTAAGTGAATTATCCACCGTAAACGTACTAATACCGTCGGTCAGGACCGGTGCCGGGTTACCTTCTCCAAAAGGCACCAGGGTCTTGAGCATGGCCACGTCTGATTTACGCAAGAAAGCCTCGGGTTTAGGCTCCATCGATTTACAGTCATCCAAAATATCAGGAGCTTGATGCTCTACATATTCTTTGAACTCACGAAGGAAAACTTCAAGATACCTTTTCTCCATCGAAAAACCAGCCGCTTTCTTATGCCCTCCGAAATCCAGGAAAAACTTTCGCATCCGGTAGAGCAACTTGTACAGGTCGAAATCGCAACTCCGTAATTCACCTATGCATTTTTCATTTCTTATGCCAATTATCAAAGAATTGCGCTTAAAATAATCGCGTAGACGCGCTGCAACAGAACCAAGAAAGTGCTGCTTAGAAAGGGGCACGAGCGAAATAACCAGCCTCGACGTCACCTCGGCACTCGATATCACCTCACTGAACATGTTGTCAATTTCCTGCCGGCGTCTTTGATCCGTGTCTTTCAGAGTAGAGTAGATGTCTCGGACCCTACTCAAATCATTTTCAACAAAGAAATCGACACCCAATCTCGGATCGATATAAGCTGCCGAGCCGATTGTCGGCAAGACTTCTTTGAGTACCCTGTGCATTTCGACCTCACCATACTCTCTAAGACACACAGCCCACGCTTCATCGACATGATTGACCAAACTCAACCCATGGATACAGAATACCCTGTTCTCGTCACATAACGCGACACGGTCTGCAAAAGTGCCGATACAAACGATGGGATAGAATGATTTCTTCAAACCATAGAATTCATTCGCGCTCATGCTGAAAAACTCCTGATAGAGGAACTGCGCGAGTTTAAAGGCAACACCAACACCAGCCAGGTCCCGGAAAGGATATCGTGAATCCTGTCGCTTCGGGTTCACTGCAGCAATCGGAAAATCGGTGCGCTTAGTCTCATGGTGGTCGCAAATAATCGCCTTCAATCCCTCTTGTTCGGCAATACGAAAGTTCTCTTCATTGCTGATGCCAAAATCTACGGTCAGAAGCAACCTAACTCCCTTCTCTCGATACGAAGAAAGAACCTGAGGATTCAATACGTAACCATCCTTCTCACGAATGATCGGGTAAACATGCACGGCGCCGCTGCCCTTGGTAATATCATCCAATGCCTTGTACATGACTGCGGCCGATGTATATCCGTCTACATCGTCGTGCGTGTAAATGAGTATCCCCTCCCCACCTTTTGCCGCGGTTATGATCTCTTCAGCAGCACGGGCGATGTCCGGCAACAAACCAGGATCGTGGAGCTGTGAAGAATCCGGATAGAGATACCTTTTTGCCTCGCTATACTCTGGATAGCGTCGGGCAATAATTTCTGCCACCTCCCGCGGAATCGAAAAATCGGTGGCATATTTTTCAACGAGCATTTTGTCGGCATCACGCAGTGACATTTTTGCCTAACTCCCGCGATTTACCTTCCCCTGACTTGTCGGGCTCAATACGCGCCCGGAGGAAAGTCAGTATCTCTTCGTGTTCCTCGGGCATGAGTACGAACACGCCCCTGAATTGATTCAGAAACGTCTTGCGGCGAAACGGGCTGAGAAGTACCCCATTCTTTCCCACATAAACCCGTCTGAATTCCGATAATTTTCGTTTCTGAGTCATGAAAATATTCTTTATTATGATCTCCTCATCGTTGATATCATACGCAGTTGGGAAGAAATAAGAATGCACGGATACGAAGAGTATGATGAAACCAAAGAGACTCCAGAAAAGACCGTAAAACACAGCCACGATGACAACGAAGGCGACGATGAAAATAGCACTCAACACTGCTTTGTTGAGATTCCGCTTGGCAGGATGTACATTCCAATTCATAGGCTTTGCCTTGTGCTATTTCCCACCATGATAGTCGTCTATACTCTGTTTTAGCATTCCTAACTCAAAACTCTGAAATCATCAAGATAGATAAGGAGATAAGAAAACCCATAGAAAATGGGCCCGGAGGGACTCGAACCCCCGACCCGCTGATTATGAGTCAGCTGCTCTAACCAACTGAGCTACAGGCCCCACTACCATACGGCAAATTATAGTCAAGAACAGAGTTTTGTCAATCAACCACTCAAAATCTAGAAGATGCTGTTTTGATCATTTGAATTTTGAGATTCGTATTTGTTTAGTATTTAGAATTTCTGATTTAGGACTTGGCTTGGCCAGCCATAGCCATTGGCCTAATTAACTCGGGTGAGGCCGTCTTGACTAGCACTCGTATTGTTTTATAATGTCCCAGGCTAAGCCAATGTTAGTAAACGAAGTCAAATGCAAATCAATACTCAATAAATCAGGCATTTCAGTCATTGACTACGCAATTAACCCCTATTATGGATGTGCCCACAAATGCCAATACTGCTATGCCGTCTTCATGAAGAGATTCACCGGACATACAGAACCTTGGGGTGACTTTGTCGATGCAAAGGTGAACGGTCCGGAAGTGCTGGCACAGCAGCTCCAAAGACTGAAAAAGCGCAGCCGGATCTCATTCGGCACAGTCTGCGACCCTTACCAACCACTTGAATTAAAATATCAAATAACTCGAAAATGTCTTGAAATATTAATACCTTACCGCCATCGTGTATCCATTTTGACAAAGTCGGCGATCGTCATTCGTGATGCCGACGTTCTGCGTAGGCTTTACAAGGTAAGGGTTAGTTTCACAATAACATCTATGGAAGAGAAGGTCAGAAAAGTATTTGAGCCGGCCACGCCTTCAGCAGAAATGAGATTCAAGGCGCTCCGAACACTCAGTCAGGATGGGATAAACACCAGCGTATTTGTCGCACCTGTCATCCCCTATATCTCTGATTCGCCCACTGCAATTGCTGATATCTTTAAAGCAGCCAGAAGTGCCGGCGCCGATTATGTGATGTTTGATACTCTGAATCCTTACCCAAAGGTGTGGCGCAATGTCCAGAGGCTCGTTAAGAACCAATTTCCTGACAAATTCGAATCCTTCAATACGTATTATACAAACCGGAAAATGTACAAAGTGCGCTTGCGGGAAAGGATCCGTAGTCTCGGAGAGAAATATCGCATAGACTACAGATTCGCTTTTTAGTCACCCCTGTCAGCGTTGCCGGATATCGTATGTGCAAATACCGTTGATCTACCGGAATCGTCATGACTCCCCGTAGGAAAGCAATTTCTCAATCGTATAATGCTTCCCGTCCTCTGCCGCCAGCACGGTGATCCCGGTTCTTTCTTTCAATTGCCGCGCAACATTCCAAGGGCCAGTTCTTAACATCGTCATGCCGAAATGTGTGATGATCGCCACCTTTGGCTTGATCCCGGATATTATTTCGGCACAATCATCGACAGATAAATGGTCTATCTCAGAGGGCCCCAACTTAATCAAATTCATTATGATCACGTCCGCCCGATACGCGGAAATGAGTTCTGGGAAATACTTCGTATCTGTTACGTAGGAGATGGTGTGTTCCTTATACGAAAGTCTGAATCCGTAAGTTTCCACACGGTGCTCATGTCTGACAGGAAATAGGAATTGTAGGTTTCCAAGTCTGAAGTTAAGGTCCTTTCTGATAATAATGGTCTCATCGAGAAATCCGAGAAGGTATTTATGAATGACGCCATCTTCTCCAAAGGCATCAGAAGGAGCCAACAAAAGACCACGTCTGTTATTACCGCCCTTGGTCATGACATCGAGATAGACGTTAACATCCCCACTGTGGTCGATGTGCTTGTGTGTAAGGATTATGGCGTCGATTCTTTCTGGGCTGAATTCTGGCAGGTAGGTCAGAAGCCGATACAGTGATTCGGGACCAGGATCAACGAGCACATTCCTGCCCCCGATTCTGAACAACATACCACCAGTTGCCCTTAACTGCTTAGCGATTACATATCGCGCGCCGCCAGTACCAAGAAAAACAATCTCGTCTGTATCGGCACGTTCCAGATTGTTATTAGCCGACGGTCCGGTTATTCTTTTCTTCCCCGATGTTTTTTTCATCCGTTAAGTTGCGGTAAAGTGTCAGTTAATGAACTCTGCGATCTCAGGACTGCCCATCAGTACCGAGTCGTTTTCTAATGTATTCGGCGCGTCTGATGTCCCTGTCCTGTTCTTCCAATAACTCGCCGAAATAAAGTTGAATGTTTGCTGGCCTTGATATGACCATTATTTCATTGAGCGTCTGTAGTGTTATGTCTTTGACAATCCCAACGCCGACACCGAACCTTAACGCAGACAGCAAATTGAGAACTTCGATACTGTTAATGGTCCGTGCAGCTCTTAGAATCGCCACGCTGCGAAAAATCTTGTCTTCAAACTCACTGCGTGCCTTCGTCATTATGACATCACGAGCTTTTTTCTCAATATCGATAATCATCTTCGCCAGTTTCGTTATTCTCTCGAGCAGATCATCCTCTTTGAAACCAATCGTATACTGGTTCGATATTTGAAAAAGGCTTCCCCTGATCTCACTTCCCTCTCCATAAATGCCTCTAACGGTCATACCTATCTGAAGTGCACCCTTCAATACCTTCTCGACCTCATTCGTAAAAACCAGACCGGGAAGATGCATGAACACCGATGCCCTCATCCCCGTCCCGATATTGGTGAGGCATGAGGTAAGAAAACCATAGCCATCATTATATGCAAAACTGACGTTGTCACCGATGAACTCTTCGGTTCTGAACACTTCGCTTGAGAGATTGGTGAAATTCAGGCCGCAACCGATGCCTTGAAACCGCAAGTGGTCTTCTTCATTTATCATCACTGAAAGATTTCCGCCCTCACTTATGAATACGCTTGTGGGTTTCTCCTTGGTGATAAAACCAGGCGAAACAAGATGGCATTCGAGTAGTGATTCTCTCTCCAACGGTTTCAACTCACGCAAATTCAGGAACTCACCATTTATTTTGCCATCTATTATCGAACGTATCAAACCGATCAGATATTCAGCATCGGATTGTTTCATCTTCAATTCAAAAGGAATACTGTCAAGGTTCCGGGCGATTCTTATGCGTGATGACACGACGATCTCACTCTCCTCCCCGCACGGCAGTGTTTTGTCCGATGAGGGGATCAGCCAGCGGATATTATCAAACATCTTCGACACCATAGCCCTTGAGTTTATCCCTTATCTTAGCAGCATCTTCATACGCTTCACTGTCCAGGGCTTTCTTGAGGTCTTCTCGTAACTTGTAGATCTCAAACCCTTCCTTGGTGCCGGAAGAAGACTTCCTGCCTATATGACGATCGCTCTGATGGATCTGCTTGATTAGATGCCTGATGTGATCATCAAACGTAGCAACGCATTGAGCACAACCGAACCGTCCCACTCTCTTGAATTCAGCCAAAGACATGT
Organism: candidate division WOR-3 bacterium; assembly: GCA_029858255.1. Classification (NCBI taxonomy): domain Bacteria; kingdom Pseudomonadati; phylum Caldifarciminota; species Caldifarciminota bacterium. Next base: position 170,782 of record JAOUFJ010000002.1, read on the forward strand.
AACAACTCGGGCAGATCACTTTTTCGTCCTGGGCACTCTTCTGCCTAAGCAGCTTCTGAAGAATCTCCAGGGGCGATAATTTCTTAGTTCCAAGCAGTCCTCGTTTGGATGCACACTCATCGCAGAGATGCAATTCAACAGTTTTATCGGGCAGTACTTCCTTAAAAAAAATCGAGGCCGGCTTGTTCTTACAGTCGTCACACAGCATATAGCCTTCCTTCCTTCAACCTGTAAACCTGAGTGCCCACCTTCGCAATATCCAACGAATGTGTAACAAGGACGATCGTCCTATCTTCGTCTTTTAGACTGCCAAATACTTCGAGCAGTTTATTCGTATTACCCTCGTCGAGATTGCCTGTCGGCTCATCAGCGAAGATTATCAGAGGGTCATTGACCATCGCCCTGGCTATTGCCACTCGCTGACGCTCCCCACCGGAGATCTCATCGGGTAGACGGTGCTGTTTATCTCCGATGTCGAATCTCTCCAGCAAATCGAGTGCTTTTTGATACGCGATCGGCGGCGTAACGCCGTTGACCAATGCCGGTAAAGCGACATTTTCCAGACATGAAAATTCGGATAGAAGGTGATGAAACTGAAAGACGAATCCCATCTTTTTATTCCTGACCTGCGATAGACGAATATCATCGTGAGAAGTGATATCAACAGAATCAAAGACAACGGTCCCGCCGGTCGGCCGGTCAAGACCACTTATTAGATGCAACAAGGTCGATTTGCCGCTCCCCGAAGGGCCGAGAATCACTACAAAACTGCCTTTCTTGACCTTAAGGTCAACACCATGGAGAACATCGATAGTCTCGTTCTTCAGATAATATGTCTTGCTAAGATCGGAGGTGTCGAGGATGATATCACTCATTACGCAATGCCTCAACGGCGGTGAGTTCGGTCGCTCTTTTTGCCGGGTATATGGTCGAAACAAAACTTATCAAGATCGCTGCCACTGCAGTTATAATGAAGTCATTCACATCCATTTCCACAGGTAGTGTTTCAATGAAATAGATATCGCCAGGCAAAGAAACCTGATACTTATCAAGAATCGTACACGCGAAAAATGCGAACGCCAACCCGAGAGTTGTCCCGATGAGACCGATGATGCTACCATGATATATGAACACCCGCATGATCTGCCGGGCAGTAAAACCAAACGACCGCATGATTCCTATCTCTTTTGTCTTCTTCTTCACCATATTTATTAGCGTGCCCACAATATTGAAACCAGCAACTATTATGATCAAGACCAACACAATAAAAGTAATGATTTTTTCTATCTTCAGTGCGGCAAAAACAGACCGGTTGGATTCAATCCAATCTTGTGCACGGTACGGATAGCCAAGGTCGTTCTCAATACGCCGGGAATATTGCGGAGCTCTGTATATATCATCGACCTTCACCGCAACACCGCTTATGCTTTTGCCCATTTCGAATAATGACTGGACATCCTTCAGATCCATGAAAATTAGAGTGGCATTGTAATCATAATAACCAAAATCGAATATACCGTTGAGAATAACTCTTTTCGCCCGAGGCACCAAACCAAGTTGATCCCCGAAAGGCAAGGCGATAACAAGCGAATCGCCAATACTCACGCCAAGACTATGGGCGAGTTCAACTCCGATGACACAGCCGCCGTCAAGTTTGAAGGCTCCACTGATCATCTTCTGCCCTATCTCGGTGATATCCGTCTCCAACTTATCATCAACACCCTTTATGACAACCCCGTCAAGGTGTTGCCTGTATTTGATGACCGACTTCTGGTACACAAATGGCGCCGAGGCTTGAATAAAATCGTATTTTTCCAATGTTTGCATCACACTGCCATAATCGCGAATGGGTTCGTTGAAGTATTTGCGAACAATAATGTGCGGTGTTCCGCCAAGTATCCGTCGACGCAGTTCGTTCTGGAAACCGTTCATCATCGAAAGTGTAATCAAGAGCGCGGCAACACCGACGAAAATCCCGCCGATGGCAATTATCGTAGAGAACGAAAGGAATTTTCTCCTGCGTGACAGCAGGTAACGACGTGCGACAAAGAATTCAGTGTTCACTAAACACGAGGCCCGAAGGGCAATCTAAGGCAATTGACGGTTATATGACATGAACACGTAGAAAACATGATGGGGCGTTTGAAGGCAATCAAGGATTATCCGTGGTTTCCTTCCGCAATTGCGGAAAGAGTATGACATCGCGGATCGATGGAAGGTTGAGGAGAACCATGCACAGACGGTCAATACCGATACCAATACCGCCCGTCGGTGGCATACCATGTTCGAGGGCACGAATGAAGTCCTCATCGATCTGCCGAATACCATCTTCATGGTGCGCAATTTGAGCCTCGAAACGTATTCGCTGCTCCATTGGGTCATTCAGTTCGGAAAACGCGTTGGCAATCTCCACCCCGAACATAATGAATTCAAATCGTTCGACAAGACGCTCATCAGTGCGATGCGTCTTGGCAAGGGGCGATATCATCTTAGGATAGTCGATCACGAAAGTGGGCTCCATGAGCTCTTTCTGCACCAGTTCACCGAAGAGTTTGTCGATCTTCGAACCAAGCGAGAGTTTTTTGCAGTCTATACCGTGGCGCTCGCATTGCCTGTCAATTTCGGAGTCTTGCACATCAAGCACATCTATCCCCAATTTGCTTTTCAGGGCTTCAGTGTATTTCACTCTCCTGAATGGCCGTCGAAATTCGATCTCCCTCTCCAGGAATTTCAACCTATTTTCATTACTTCTCTGTTTTACAAGGAACTCCATTAAATGTTCAACCAATTCCATTATGTCATTATAGTCTGAATATGCCTGGTACAATTCGAGCATTGTGAATTCGGGATTATGCATGCGGTCTATACCTTCGTTACGGAAATCACGACACACTTCGTAGACTTTTTCTAGGCCTCCGACGATCAACCTTTTTAAGTATAATTCATCCGCGATCCGCAGGAACATATCCTGTTCAAGGGCATTGTAGTATGTCTTGAAAGGATTAGCCGCCGCACCCCCGTATATCGATTGAAGCACCGGCGTCTCGACTTCCATAAACCCGCGTTCGTCCAGGAAAGTGCGCATCAAAGATATCAATTGAGTTCTTTTCCTGAAACTATCCCTGACTTCGGGATTAGCGATCAGATCAAGATAACGCTGGCGATAGCGGATCTCGATATCCTTCAGGCCATGCCATTTTTCTGGTAATGGACGCAAAGCCTTAGAAAGAAGCACATAGTCGTCGACAAGCACGGTTATTTCACCCGTCTTCGTTTTGAAAACACTGCCGTTCACCCCGACAAAATCACCAGCATCGAAATACTGAAAAAGTTCGAACTTTTCCGCAAGTTTGTCCTTTCTGAAATACAACTGTACACGCTCAGATTCATCAGACAGTGTAGCAAAGAGAGTCTTGCCGTGGCCGCGAACTGTAATAATTCGTCCACATGTCCGGATCTTCTCTTCAGTTTTACTCAATGTCTCGAACTGCGTTTTTATCTGTTGAAAATTGTGTGAACGGTCGAATTTGTAGGGATATGGATTTACTCCTAATTCTTTCAATTTATTGAGTTTTTTCAGCCGCTCTTCCATCCCAGAATGATACACCAAATCAACCAAAAGTCAATACGAAAACGTTAATTGCGTTACTTTCGTTAATCTCGTTAATTTCGTTTCTCATCTTCATATCCTCTCATCTTCTTAACTTCTGTGTTTCTCCGTACCACCGTGTCTTCCAGTCTCAGCTTCTCCGTTTCTCAGTGGCCTTTACGGGACGTACCTTCTCTTGACTACAGAGACGTTATACATACAATTTCCTATGAATAACAATGAAATTCGGCGGAAGATCCTACAGATATTATATGAAAGCTTCACAGAACATCCATATAACAGAGTAACTCCAAAGGAATTCAAAGATACACTGAACATTAGTCTGAAGGAATTGCATTTCAACATCATCTACCTCGAGGAAAAAGGATACGTCGAATTGTCGAAACCGCTCGAAGGCAGCGTGTTCGTCGGTGCCCGGATCACACCGAGAGGTGTCGACCTTGTCGAAGATGAATGTGAGTTCAATGTGCACTTTCCGCTGCAACCTACTACCCGGCATGTCTCCACCGACATACTCCGACAGTTCGATGCCCTATCAAAACAGGCGAGTGAACTTACAGACCTGGGGGATGATTCGAAGGAACTGATAATCGAGGAAATTAGATCAATTCAGGACGAACTCAACAAGAGTGAACCCATCTATTCGGAAATAAAGAAAAACGTCGACCGCATAAAAGAACGCAATTTCGACACCTGGCAGAAATTGATCGAAATACTCAGGGACCCGGTAATCACAACTATCCTTAGCCATGCTGCCAGGAACGAACTCGGAATATAAACCTTCACGCAATTGCGCGCGAAGTAATCCCACCGTCTATATTCTCGCTAGATTCTTCGCCGGCACCGCATAAAACTCAACTGTATCAGAAAAAGGACCTCTCTGCGGCGTCTCCTGCCTTACCTCGATCCGAACCGGCTCAGCATTTTTAGTCACAAATGTATCAATTGATCTTGTCATGGTAACACCCAGGAGGAAGGCACCGAACGCATAGACTAAACTCCTTGGGACACCCAGGAGTCGTGCACTCCTGGGCTTTTGCACGCGGAGCTGACTCCTGATTTTAGCATAGATATCGGGTGATGGTCTAAACCTAGCCGAGTTCTTGAAGGCAGAAACCGTCGCCTCCACATGTCTCATTTCAGCGTGACATTTCTGACAGGTCGCGATGTGTTCATTCACCTGTATCTGGAGTTCTGCGGGCAATTCTTCAAGAACATTATCAAGCATATATTTACTAATCTCTGTGCATTTCATACTGTTCTCCTATCCTGATTTTGTCGAAGGACTTGATACCCTGACAGACCTTATCATCGAAAATATCTTTACTTCTCAATCAAACTCCTCAACTTTTTCAAACCATTATGCATCCTTGATTTCACCGTTCCTACTGGGCAGCACAAAACCTCAGCTATATCGTTATAAGTCATGTGCTCGTAAAACTTCAAAACAACCACAATCCTTTGATATTCGGGCAGCGTATCAAGAAATTTCTGAACCCTCAGTTCCTCGGTGAAATCATGGCCCGGGTTCGACACAAAATTATGCAGCTGCTGCTCAAAACATTTCGATTCAGTTTTCTTCTTTCTAAAGTAACTGTAGCAACAGTTGGTCGCGACACGATATAACCATGCTTTGAGATTTCCCCGCTCATCGAGGTCCGAATGGGCCAGTTTGGTAAAAGTCTGCACAAGGATGTCCTCCGCATAATACCAGTCTCCTATTAATCGAACGCAATAGTTGAAAAGGCTTCCGCTCAATCGCCCATAAAGATCTTCGAAAGCCTTCTCATCGCCCTTTTTAAACTTCTTATACAGTTCAAAGAGAACCGAACCGGAGTAACCGATCACTCCTCCTGGTATTTCCGTATCAAATCAGTCAATTCCTTGTCTTCCGGATTATCCCTCAAGAGATTAGCCAGAAGCGCCACAGCCTTTCCACTCATATCATTGTCATGATACATCCGCGCCACTTCCTTTGTCAACTTCGTGTCTCCTGCTTCAAGTCGTAATAACCTTTCGAGCACATCAGCAGCCATATCTTTCTTACCCATTTTGAAATACATCTTTGCTTCGTTATAATAAAAAGTCGGCTCTTCACCGAACCGACGTGCAAACTCCAGCATTTCGATCGCTTCTGAGTATCTTCCTGAATCTTCCAGAGCAGCTGCAAGTTGATATGCTATCGCGGCATAGTTTTTTATCATATTCCGCAGATTAATATCAACGGAATCGATCGACCTGGAAAACAACCTCTCAAATTTGAATTCTTCGAGCAAGAGACGTTTCGTGCGAACAACGTCGATGTCAGATTCAATTAATTCATACACCAAACCTGACAATTTAAGCGGATATCCATATTTTTCAGGCTGGTACAGGGTTGTCGAGAAAACGACTGGTCTAACTTTCTGCATCAAGAGAGCATGCATCAATTGATCGGAAATGGTTACCATGCTGCCGTTTTCTCTCTTATGCTCGATCCTATCCAACTCCTCGTCAGACATAGCGAGAGGTAACCCTACTAGTATCAGGTAGCGCGCGTAATCTCTAATATTCAAAAGACTACGGTTCACGATGATGACATCATTACGGATACCCTTCTCCTGTAAATACCACGCAGGGTATGTGTCGTAGTCACCGTTAGTGATGAGAATCGCATTCTGTGGTGCAGAATTCAGCATGTTCTCGTTGAATTCAAGCAAGATGTCGAAATCTGTATCATCACGGAAATGGAGTTTTACTTCCCTCTCCCAGGTATTGTTGATCTTCACGTAGGATTCCCGGCCATTCCATGCCGCTGAAAACAGCATGGGCCAACTATAGTCTCGATACAATACGACAAAATTAGCAGCAACTTCATGGACATTTGCGCTTTCATATAGATCAAAGTGATGCAGTTCAAAAACCGCCGGTTCAATTGCGGTCAGCATTGCTGACCTCATCGACACTAGCCCATCACCAGAAACCTCCTCAGCAAGATTGCCATCGAAGCTCCTCTGACCACGCAGAGACACAAAGTTCTTATTCTCTGTGGGGTCATCATAATAATGGAACCCTGGCAGATTTCTTCTCTCCTGCACACGGGCAATAAATTCTGAGCCGGGTACTAATGCCCGAGCATTATCACCCATTCCATCTATGAAGAAAAACCGGAAAGGACTGTTTCCTTCAAGTGCATATTCCAGATCAGCAAAATTTGACCCAGCGAAGGGCGTGCCGATCGCAATGACTGCGGATGAAATGTCTTTCTGATAATACGAGGTATCGGTCAGATAGCGATGTGTGACTAGACCACCGATCCCGAAGCTGACGACGTCCATACGGAATTGTCCATATTCATCGTGCAGCCTCTTGAGCTCGTCATGCAAGAACCTGGCATTATCCTCAATGGTTTGCTTGTGATTGTAACGGAATACCCAGACCGGCAGAGTATATCCATTCTGTTTCAGAGTTTTCTTGAAATTCTCAATGTAGTCGCCAACATAAATATCAGCGACGACCAACAAACCCTCTTTGGTTTTCGTGTGCTCAACAATACCGTATTTGTCAGGGTTCTTTGTCAAAACATATTCACCACCATGCCACAATCGCGCAGTCAGTGTACTGCCTTTGACCTGCGTATTGGCTAATGGAACAAATCCATTGCTGACCATTACTCCAAGACCTATATCTCCGTTTCCTGTGTCGAGCACGATTTCGACGGGTTTATCAAATACAAGCGTCTCAGGCTCAATGACATAGGACTCCCCTAAGAAAACAAAACCCTGTGCACGAACCCGTTTTCCGAACACATGTTTCCCGAACCTTATCAGCGTTGAATCAGTTACGCTATTTGGCGGGATCTCAAACCTTGCTCCATTCACTTCAACAACAGCACCCTGATTTGTTACAATCTTCTCGACGTATGTTTTTTCGACATATCCAGGTGAACAACCAAGAACGCAGACAATGATGCCAAAAATCAAGTATTCGATTGTTCTTTGCATGCTACCTCCTATAATAACAACTCGCTCGGAGGCAAAAAGGTTCAAATTTTGAGTTATTCGCTATTGAGCCTGCGCAGATCCGTTTCACTGAATCCAAAATAGTGACCAATCTCATGGATGAGCACCTCATGCACCCATTCCTTTATCTCTTCATCGGTTCGGCTTATGCGCTCGATATTTCTCTTGAAAAGGGTTATGCGGTCAGGCAAAACGTTCCCATACCAGATGCCGCGGTGCTTGAATGGCACACCTTGATAAAGACCCAGCAAACTGTCTTGTTCTATGGGCTCTTCTTCAACAACAACTTGAATATTGCTTATTTTCTTACGGAATATTGGAGGTAAACCATCAAGTGCTTCACGCACCAGTTCAGCAAATCTCTCGCGCTCCATAATAGGGACAGGCTACTTTTTTTTAGGCCTCCCCCTGGGCCTGATCGTTATCTCTATCCCCAATTCCCTGCATACTTCGGCACGCCATTCTTCATCACCATAAGGTCCTTGTCGCCGAATGCATGTCCTTAATTGCTCAAGCTCAATTCCCGGCAGTGGCTCGTCGACCAACTCTCCCCAATTTTCAGGCAAATGCACTGGCAATTCATCTGTTAGGACACACTTCTCACCCGCAATTCTAAACGAATGGGAAGACCATCGCCAGTCCGCCGCTGTTGTAACCAAACCTGCTCTCACGGGATTCCCTTCAACATATCTGACCAGATTTATCAGATGCTCATCCTGTTTCGCAATGAAACTCTTGAAGCGGCCCTGCCAAACATGTCCGCACGTACGATAGTGACCATGATAACGCCGAACATGGCTTGTCATAAACCACTGCATCCATCTACTGAGATCTTCTCCCCTCTCGGGCATGACGACGAAGTGGAAGTGATTTGGCATTACGCAATAAGCAAAAATAGATATCGGTATCCTTGTCTTAGCTTCCTCCGCCAAGTACAAAAAAGCATCGTAGTCTTTCTCTTTGTGAAATACTTGTTGTTTTCCATTACCTCGATTCAGAACATGGTAAACGAATCCATCGGCAAGACCTCTTGCGATGCGGGGCATGATTCTGAAGGCCTTAAAAAAAGTAGCCTGTCCCTATTATCGTTCGGGCAATATTGATCGCTGTTTTCTTTTTCCCGATACGCCGCAGATTCACGCGCATTTGGTCCATCTGCTGCTTATCAGCCAACAACTCTCCCATGACCTGACTGGCATTTTCTTTATCTATCACACGCGCGGCGCCGTGCTTTACAAAGAAATCTTCGTTCTTGTCCTCAAGCCCGGCGATCGAGTTGGCAAATAGAAGTACTGGTGCTGCCTGGGAAGCTTCAGTGCTCGTGATACCACCGGCCTTGGTTATCAAGATATCAGTCGTCCCGATCAAATCATATATACGTTCGACCATACCCAGAACCTTTAAATTTGATTTGCTCTTCAGTTTACTAATCTTGTCAGCGACTTCCTTGTTATCACCACACAATACCAGTAGATCGTAATCGAAATCTACCAGTTCACGCGTTACTTCGAACCATTCGCCGCCAAACACGCGACTGCCCATTATTGTTGCCGAAATCCTATCGCGGGAGAGGCCGAATCTCTTACGCGCAGCATTCTTGTCGATCCCGGCTTCAAGCTCAAGGCCGATTGGGATGCCATAAGGAAACACCTGTTCTCTCCCGGCACCGTATGCTACGATTTGATCAACCAGATTTTCATGAGGGATAAAGTAGTGGTCCATTTCTTTGTTCACCCAATGAGGATGAACGTAATAATCAGTAACTACAATACCCATTCTGTATCCAAAATCCTTCTTGAAAAGAGCCGAAAAATAGCCCGGCGAGAAATGCGTGGACAGTACATAATCCGGTTGATATTCTTTGAGCAATAAAGAGAACCTGCCGGCCAGGATTTTGTGGTAGTCGTACATGAATTGTGAAGAACCAGACTCTACCCCCACCCCCCCGTAAAAGAATTTTATCAAACCTAGTGCATTCTTCTGCGCAAAATCATATATCTTCTTGTATGCTTTTCCGTAAAGGGGGTACACCCAATCAAAGCAATTTTCAAACCTTATTGTAGTGTGTGGGGCGATCTCTTGAAGTGCCTGCATTATTGCCTTTGCCGCCTTCATGTGACCAGCCCCGATTGGAACTGCCAAGACCAATACCTTCATACAGATCCCATTATATTCAAACGCCTTGACTTTGCAAGTGTGATATTTATACTAGCCATGAGGTGCTTATGAAAAAAGTTCTGTTGTTTGCAATCATTCTAATATCCATCGTCGTCATAGGCTGCACAGAAGAAGAAGAAATTCCGTTCATTTGTCATCTGTACGGCTATATACGAGACAATGATACACAACTGGGCGTTGACGGCATGATAATCCAGATAGTCGAGCTGATCAATCCGTACGATATAAACAGCAATAGAATTCGTTACGACACAACAATGACGCAGGATTCAATCCCTGGTTTCTTTGAAATGGACAGCGTATGCTACGGTACAAACAAGAGACAGGGAACGGGCATGGTTATCATCGGAATTGACAGCACACTGAATCCTGGCTGGTTACAAGGTAGCTATCCGATCGATGTTACAGGTTCAGTAGATACTGTGTATGTATATATCCTGCGTGCGAACTAGATGGAGAAAAAAAATAACCAGAGAATAAGATGGCTCGGTAAGAACATCCTGTCTCTCGGTCTGGTTAGCTTATTCACTGACCTCTCGACCGAGATGGCCTACCCCATTATCCCGGTATTCTTGAAAGAAGTACTTAAGGTTCAACCTTTGTTCATAGGTCTGATCGAAGCGATCGCTGAGTCAACCGCAAGCATTCTCAAAACCTTCTCGGGTTACATATCAGACCGCCTCAAAAAGAGGAAGTTGTTCATCATAATCGGCTATAGTCTATCTGCTTTAGTGAAACCACTGCTCGCCTTTGCTATTCAGGGATGGCATGTCCTCATGCTCCGTTTCTCTGATCGGGTGGGCAAAGGTATCAGAACTGCACCACGCGATGCCCTGATCGCCGATTCTTCGAAGGATGCATATTTCGGACGCACATACGGGTTCCACCGAACACTGGATACCCTCGGTGCAATGCTCGGCCCATTGACTGCATTCATAGTTCTTGCACTATCAGGAGATAACTACAGGCTGCTATTCGGTCTTGCGATCGTGCCAGGAATCGTAGCCATCGCTATCATCCTTCTTGGCGTTCGTGAAATAGTACCGGAAGCAAAGCGGGTATTCAAATTTTCCCTGAGGCAGATAGATTCACGCCTGAAGGTATTCCTGATAATTATGGTGATTTTCACTCTCGGCAACTCCTCCGATGCATTTCTATTATTGAGAGCAAGAAATATTGGAGTATCCGCAACGATGATACCGCTGGTCTGGCTTGCATTCAATGTCTCGTACTTCCTATGGGCTTTTCCGGCAGGCGTGCTGTCAGACCGTATTGGCCGGCGCAAAACGATCTTCCTGGGTTTCATCATTTTTTCAATCTGCTACAGCGCATTCTCTTTCAATCACAGCCCCGTAGTTATCTGGTTCATATTCATAATCTACGGTTTGTATTATGGATTCACCGAGGGAAACTTGCGTGCATACGTTGCCGATCTGACCACATCAGAAATACGCGCAACAGCGTTCGGAGTATACCACACTGTTGTAGGTATAACACTGCTTCCTGCCAATCTGCTGATGGGTTATTTGTGGCAGAAATTTGGTTTTCAGACAGCCCTTTTGCTCGGTGCTTCCTTATCTCTGATCTCAGGGATCGCGCTCATCCTTTCGGGAAGATGTCCGGCGAAGGGAATAAATTTGTAAATGAATAATAAGAGGCCGTCTCAATATTGGCACAATATCGGGTTCGGCTATCATCGACCAGAAAAGGAGGTTCGATATGAAAAAAATACTTATTTTGTGCCTGCTGTTGACTGCAGTAGCATATAGCAGTCAACGAACGGTTGTAGTCGAGGAATTCACGGCTACGACGTGACCATACTGTCCAGGTACGGCAAGAGGTCTTGCCGAAATATATCCCCGTGCTTATGATACATTGACGGTAATATCGTACCATGTATGGTCCAGTGACCCGTTCAACACTGCTGAAGCCGAAGCGCGTGAAGCTTACTATGGTATATCCGGAACACCTACTACTTGGTTCGATGGGGCAATATCCGAGGTCGGCGGGCTAAACACGGGCACCATGTACCCGTTTTTCCGGCATCACGTGACAACACGCGCAGCAGTCGATAGTCCGTTGGAGATTACACTGACCTGTGATTACGATTCAACAACGAACCAGGGAAATATCGAAGCAACAGTAACCAACACCACTGGAAGTCCGGTGAGCGGAAACATACACTTTGCCCTTGTCGAGGACAATATTCCCTACAATTGGGGTGGCGGGATGACCGAACTCGATCAGGTAATGCGCGATATGATCCCCGATGCAACAGGTGAAGCGGTCACAGTACCAGCCTCGGATACGATCATGCGCTCGAGGGATTTCACCGTCCAGGCGAGCTGGAACGAAGTCAATTGTCGCATCATCGTCTTTGTCCAGGCGTCGAACCGTCTGATATACCAGGGAGCTGAGATATCCATCATCCCTGAATCTCAGATGGTGTACTATGGCATGACCGTGACAGAGCTTACAGGTAATGGTAACGGTTACGGAGAACCAGGCGAAGAGATCGAAGTCACAGCCCATGCCAAGAACATGGGAAGCAGTGTGTACACGCTTCCGGTTACGGTGGAATGTACCGACCCGAATATCACCGTCACTTCCTCCTACGTCGACACTTTTGAAATAGAGCCGGGTGATGTGGACAATGTCATAACATGGACTTTTGATATCAGTGCGGCTTGTCCTGATCCGCACCTTGCAGAATTCAATCTTGTCTTCGGTGATGGAAACGAGTCAACGGTGCCTTATCTAGTGACAACACAATCAGGATTCAGCGACGACATGGAGTCTGGCGAAGGAGAATGGACACACTCGGGGACTTACGACAATTGGCACCTGACCGAGCACAAGAGCAATTCTCCAACACATTCCTGGTACTGTGGCGTAGAGAACATCTGGCACTATCTGAACCAAAATGATCTTTCACTCGTGTCCCCATATTTCATTGTATCACAGGATAGCATATTATCCTTTTATCACCAATACAACTTAGAAACGAACTGGGATTATACGTACGCGGAGATCGAGAACGGTTCGGGTTGGTGGCAGACCCTCGACGAATACAACGGTCTTCAATCGACATGGTCACAGGAAGCGTTTTCTCTTGCCAGTTTACAAGGCCAGACCGTACGCGTGCGATTCAGACTCGTCAGTGATTACAGCACCTACGCTGAAGGCTGGTACATTGATGATGTCTGGGTGTCCATGACAGGAATAAACGATCTGAACACTCCGGAGGAACTTAACGCCATTTCCCTGAGCGTATCTCCTACCCTATTCTCCAGGCAAACGACCATCAGCTTCGGCATCGAACAGAGCGCAGGACAGATAGCGCTCAAGATATACGACGCTGCAGGACGCCTGGTAAAAGATTTTTCTTACACTATACCCAATGCCCCATGCGCTATGCAGATTAGTTGGGATGGTACAGACCAAACTAATCGAAAATTACCAAGTGGTGTCTATTTCATATCCATGCAAGACTCCAATAGCAAAATCGTCGAGAAAGCGGTCCTTCTGAAATAGCATCTCCAAAAAACACAAGGGCAGCACGTTTCAGCGTGCTGCCCTTTTTTCGTCTGTATCAGTTGACACTTAGCCGCCAATGACTATAATAAAACCATGACTGAAAGCAAGAAGAAAGGCATACTTGCCACGGTCAAATGCGCGGGCTGAGCTTCGAAACTCTCAGCTGCGCAGTTGGCGCAGGCACTAGCATATTTGCCATCGGTTGAGGATCCTGACCTGCTGGTTGGTACGAATACCGCAGACGACGCAGGTGTCTACCGTCTGAACGACGAGCTTGCATTGGTTAAAACGATCGACATTCTCACACCCGTCGTCGAGGACGCGCACACTTTCGGCATGATCGCTGCAGCGAACTGCATATCGGACATCTACGCAATGGGCGGTGATCCCAAGTTGGCGCTCAACATCGTTGGGTATCCGGGCATGGGTGACCCCAAAATCCTCGGTGAAATGCTAAAAGGCGGCAATGACAAGGCGCGGGAAGCCAGCGTCACGACCATCGGCGGTCACACCTTTGCCTCGCCCGAAGTTATGTATGGTCTTTCAGTTTTAGGCTATATCCATCCCCTGAAAATAATCACGAATGCAGGGGCAAAAACTGACGATGTAATTATCCTGACGAAACCAGTTGGCGTTGGCACCATAATCCAGGCAATGCTTTTGGATAAAGATGAGGGTATAGACATGAAATCCGTTATAGATTCAATGACCACATTGAATCGAGATGCGTCAATTGCTATGCGCGCGGCCGGTGCGCACGGTGCGACCGACGTCACGGGATACGGTCTTATCGGTCACCTCGTTGAAATGAGCGAAGCGAGCAAATCAGGTATCGAAATTTCGCTGCAAAAAATACCAGTACACAAAGGGGCCGTGGAAATTCTGGATCGAGGCATCTTCGAACCAGGTATCACGATGAATCTGAATTCTTTCAGCAACCGCGTGGATAAGGGCGATAGTGATTCAAATCTTGTCAATTTGATCTTCGGCTCGGAGACTTCTGGCGGGTTGATCATTGCCCTGCCTGAAGAACGGCTCGAAGTATTCAAACAAAACTACAAAAAAGATTTTGCTGTCATTGGCCGCGTGACAAAGGAAAACGCCGGCCGGGTGACACTGATCCCGTAACGACGCGAACCTAATTTCCCAAAAATTTGCCATCGCAGGACTAGAAAGAAATTTCGAATCCGTCACACAGGTCGTAACTCGTATTCGTAATTCGTATTCGTGAATGTCAAAATAGAGAAGAGTAGTAATGTAAGTTTCGTTGTCCACTGTTTCGGTCATTAGAATTTTGGTATTGGTTATTGTTTAGCATTTCGTGCTTCGAATTTAGAATTTGGCGAGCAGACCACATTAATTGGCTGGAGCAATCAGCTGCAGATTGTCCTTGACACATTCATAATCCGGGCTATAGTTAGACAGGAGGTGGTTATGCCAAAATATCTAATTACCCTTCCAAAAATGCCCAAAGAGCAAATAATCACATCTTGAAAGGCGGTTGTTACCGCTTCCGGAGGAAGCAAAATCTGCATGGACAAAGCTTATATAGACGAAGAAAACAGTCAGGCGATCTGCTGTTGGAGTGCTCCTGACCGCAAAAGCCTCGAAGAATTATTCGCCAAGGCGAATGTGCACGTGGAATCAATAAGGAGCGTCACCGAATACAAATAATATCCGCTTTGAGTCAATATTAAGGGGCGGCGCAAGCCGCCCCTTCTGTTCCATCCGACCCCTGACACCCTTTCCTACACAGTACCCCCGTGCAGTCTGTGTAAATCGAACCTGAACGCACAAAAAAATAGACCATTGACATCATTTCTCAATTGAGTATTCTCTATAGGATGAATTTGCATGTTCTGTACCACAACGGAGGAAAGATATGAAGTGCATCTTATCGCAACCCGGTCGGGTGCGAAATCATATCAACCTCTATTTCATCAGAATAACCCCTTCAAAAACACAGTCACATAAATCAATGAATTTCTGCCTTTGTGGAGATGTTCATTCTTATGGTGGTAGAAAGTGACTCTGCACAACCGAGGGCTCGGTCGAGTCCATTCACAACCACCCCACAAGAATCATCTAACAAATCCGTCAAAAACTGCACGCTGCTTAACAGCAGCCATACAAAATTATGATCAACAAAAGGAGGTTCGGTAATGGCAAATAAATGGGATACGGTCGTAGGCACCACAGAGTACGCTGAAAATCTCGCGAGGATCAATAAAATAGCACAGGACAATGGGTACGTACTCAATCCCGATGAAGATAGACTCCGAAAAGTAATCGGCCTCATGACTATGAATAACACTGAATTCGGTAAATATTATTGTCCATGTAAGCAAAACCACCCGCTGAATCCCCACAAGGATACCCCTTGTCCCTGTCCTGAAATGAAGAATGAGATCTTCAAAGACGGGCATTGTTTTTGCAGACTATTTTACAGAAGAACGTAGGAGAAAGAAAATGAACAATCATGAGCAAATGTGGAAGGAATTAGGTCTTGATGTCGAACTACACAAGGAATTGCTCAGATCAATCGACAATACTTTCCAACAAACGGTCGGGAAGCAAAACGAACGCCCTGCTTCCATGGCATACTTCGATCATGTCCTACACGAGTCACACGGCGGCCGAGTTGCTGAACTCATCGAAGCCAGAAAAACAGGTAAAAAATTCATCGGCACATTCTGTATCTATGTACCCGACGAGATCGCCATGGCTGCTGATGCGATCCCAGTGGCGCTTTGCGGCGGAACACAATTCTCTATCCCGTATGGTGAGAAGATGTTTCCTAGGAACATTTGCCCGCTGATCAAATCAACATTTGGACTCGCCCTCTCGAAAACCTGCCCCTACGGTCCGATCAAAGACCTGGGCGTTGGCGAAACTACATGCGATGCAAAAAAGAAGGCCTGGGATGTGGTAAATTTCCACGTTATGGAAGTCCCCCAGAAGAAGACCGATCTGGATTTCAAATTATGGTATCAGGCCGTTTTGGATTTTAAGAACAGGGTTGAAGAACTCACGGGGAAGAAGGTGGAAGCAAACAGATTGGCTGAAACAATAAATATCATGAATGACAAACGACGCGCGCTTCAGAAATTGAACGAGTATCGCAAATTGGACCCGCCGACTATCAGCGGTCTCGATGCGCTTGTCGTCATGCAGGCTGCACTCAACGACGATCCTGCCCGGTTCACTGAACATCTTATAGAACTCAACAATGAACTCGATGACCGTGTGCACCGGAGTATTTCGCCATTCAGTAAAGGCGTCAAGCGTATTATGATATCAGGTTGTCCTTCTGTCATGGGTAACTGGAAAGTGCACTCACTGATAGAAAAATCAGGCGCTGCAATTGTTGTGGACGAAACGTGCACCGGGACGCGCTATTTCAACGATCTGGTCGAAGACGGAGCCCACGAAATAGATAAACAACTCCGTGCGTTGGCCGACCGTTACATGAAGATAGATTGCGCCTGCTTCTCTCCGAACAACGAGCGTATGAAGTCGATCGAGAGAATTGTCGATGACCGCACCGTCGACGGCGTCGTACAATATATTCTTCAATACTGTCACGGTTACAATGTTGAAGCAATAAGGGTCGCCGGCATTCTGAGCAAGAAAAGCATCCCCAATATCAAAATCGAAACCGATTACGCTGAAGAAGACATGGGACAACTCCGCACGCGTATCGACGCTTTTCTCGAGCAACTAAGTTAAGGAGGAACAATAATAACGGCGGGTATCGATATCGGCTCACGCACAATAAAAAGAGTCCTGATGGATGGAAATAAGGTCATTGATTACGCAATAACAGATACTGGCGTCGATCTTCCAAAAAATTTCCAGAGCGTATTAGGCGACCAAAAATATGATGCCCTTGTCGCCACTGGATACGGAAGATATCTTGCACAATCGCACCTTAATTGCCGTATCATTACGGAAATCAAAGCCTATGCAATCGGCGCTCATTTCCTATTCCCGGACGTGCGCACCATCCTCGATATAGGCGGACAGGACAGCAAGGTAATACGTGTGCACGGCGGCAAGGTAAAGGAATTTGAAATGAATGATAAATGCGCCGCTGGAACAGGAAAGTTTCTCGAAGTCATGGCAACCACACTTGGATACACTCTGGATGAATTCAGTACCGCTGCTGCAGAAGCCAATGAAGCCGTGGCAATCAATTCTATGTGCACGGTATTTGCCGAGTCTGAAGTCGTATCTCTGATATCACGCGGAGAAGAACGCGAGAATATCGCGCTCGGTTTACACCAGTCAATACTCAACCGCATTTTGTCCCTCATGGGCAGAACAGGATTCGAGGACCCACTGGTTTTTGCCGGAGGCGTGGCAAAGAACGGATGCATGACCATGCTATTGAAAAAGAAATTGAATATGAAAATACTGTCACCGGCCGAACCCCAGATAGTGGGTGCGATAGGAGCCGCTTTAATGGCAAAACATAAAGACGATGGTCATGGTCCACAAAAAACGAAAGGAGAGTAGCATGAAGTACATAAAGGACTTCACGATAAAAGACGTGCAGGACGTGTATGATGGTCCTGGAGGACTACTGTGGGAAGCAGTAATGGGAGAACAGATCCACTCAGGCGGTCCAGAGGCAACCGACGCACTGGCACAAAAGGTTGGGCTCAAGAAAGGTATGGTCGTATGTGACATATGCAGCGCTTTGGGTGCACCGGCACGCCACCTCGCCTCAAAATACGGTGTCAAGGTCAAAGGCGTCGATGCTACGAAAACGATGCTTGACAAGGCACGACAGCGCACAAAGGAAGCGAAACTCGAAGAACTCATAGAATACTATGAAGGCAATGCCCTGGACCTTCCTTTCAAGAAAGAAACCTTTGATGTAGTATGGGGTCAGGAAGCATGGTGCTATGTCACTGACAAAAACAGGCTTATCCAGGAAGCGCACCGCGTGCTCAAGCCAGGTGGCAAGATCGCCTTCACCGACTGGATAATCACTGGAGAGATATCAAAGCAAGAACTCGACCCATTGCTCGAGACTATGGCTTTCCCGTACATGGAATCTTTTCAAGGCTATCAGGACCTGCTGAAACAGAACGGCTTTAATGTACTTGAAGCAAGAGACCAGACCGACGAATATGCAGAGTGTTTTGATGATTACTACGAAAAAGTGCACGTTGATTTGAAACCTACGATTCTGGATAATTTTGGGAAGGACCTGTTCGACTTTGCCTCGAACCTGGTAACGATCTGGCAAAAAGCTTCTCACGAACATAAAGTCGGTAGGGGCCTTTTTATCGGACAAAAATAACGAATACCGGGGCGTCTTCAATTTTACACAGAGGCACCCCGCAATTGAACCACGTCACGAAAAAAAGTCAGGCTAAACACTTGACTGGGGCATGACGTACCATTATTATACACGTGTTATCTGGAGGTTCATTGCTTGAATCGATAAAAGAAGCAGTCATAGAAATGGATGAGGAGAAAGTAAGTGAGCTGGTATCCAGTGCGCTGAACGAAAAGATCGAGCCGGTTGACATCCTTGAAAAAGGGTTGATCTCCGGAATGCAGGAGGTAGCATCGCTATTCGCACGCAAGGAATACTACGTGCCCGAAGTCCTACTCTGCTCTGAAGCATTCTACGCGGGATTCGATATATTAAAACCGCTCATCGGAAAATCATCCCGTAAGCCCAAAGCAAGAATTGTGTTTGGCGTAGTGGAAGGAGACATACACGATATCGGCAAGAATATCGTTAAGGTCATGATGGAAGCAGCAGGCTACGAAGTCGTTGACCTGGGACGTGACGTACCCGTTGAGGACTTCATCAAGGCAGTAGACAAAGAAAGACCGGATATACTCGCATTGTCGAGCCTAATGACCACCACAATGACACTTATGGCTGATATACTAAAGGAATTGGAGAAACGCAACTTGCGTCGTGGATTAAAGGTCATCGTCGGAGGGGCACCGGTGAATGAGGAATTCGCTGCAAGTATCAAGGCCGATGGCTACAGCCCGGATGGACCTTCTGCAGTTAGACTGATCGAGAAACTGCTCAGTGGATAGAATCTCTGCCGTCATAAATCATCAAAAATATTTTGCCGTATTTCCGATGGTCTGCGCTGACCACGGCGCGTATCTACTAAACCTCAAATTCAAGGAGGTTGCAGAAGATGGAGAAAAACTCGCCCATGTCCTGCAGTACACCTATGAACTCTATGGCTACGATATGGTGCTGGTTTTCTCGGATCCCTACGTTGAAGCACAGGCGCTTGGCTGCCCGGTCGAACTTGACCCTTACCCCGCTCTGATCGGATCTGCAACGGTGCATTCTGTCGATCGCACTGAAGAGATCATCCATGCGGCGGACATTCTAAGGAGCAGCATCGACGTTCCGATATTCGTTTCCATCAAAGGTCCCTTCACTCTCGCTGCCTTCCTCGATGGCATCGAGCATTATCTGAAGATAGTTTTGAAAAAAGAAACAGAGGCCTCGCAGCTCTTGCAGGAAGCACTACAATACCAACTGGGATATTTGGAGAGAATTTTGTCCGTCGGTGTCAACATTATGATCGGAGACCCCCTCGCATCATCGAGCGTAATATCGCCCGCAATATTCCTGAAATATGCATTCACAGGGCTAAAGACGATGGTGGCAAAAGCAAAAACTAGCGGCGCAATCGTTGGCGTCCACATCTGTGGAGACGTAGGCGCAATATCAGAATATCTTGATGACCTGGACGCTGATATCCTGAGTATAGAAGGCATCAACATTCGGACAGAGACTTTAAAAATGGGTGGTGTAGGAACCGATACGATATTGAACGGAGACCTGAAATGCATGAGATCAGAGGTGGAAAATGCGTTCAAAAATGAATTCATAATCCTGTCCACAGCGTGCGACGTTCCACCCCACACAGAGCCGGCAAATATCAAGGCCATGCTCCGATTCGCCCGTGAGTGCGGCCGTGAATATGGAGTACAAAAATGAAGTTGATCGGCTATGCGTGCTCTTACATACCAGTCGAAATACTCTCCGCTACTGGATTGCAGCCATACCGACTCCTCCATGGCGATATAGACCTTTCGAAGCAAGGGGAACGCTTCGTAAGGGTAGATGCTTGTCCCATGGTGAAATCAAATCTCGCTTATGCCATCCAGAATGCAGACAAATTCGCCGCGCTGATTGGTACAACCGGGTGCGACATGTCTCGCAGAATGTTCGATGTCCTGAGCGAACAGACGAACATACCAGTGTATATGGTGAATAACCCGAGAACCGACAACCCTGCGATGTATAATGATGAAATTGACTGGCTGGTAAAACAACTCGAACACTTTTCCCATATGAAATTCACCGACGAGATGATCCGGGAAGAAATATCCAAATGGGAAGGAATGCGCGCAGAATTACGGATCATCGACGAAAAGAGAGCAGCCCACCCGTCACTCGTATCGACGACAGACTTCCATAGCGTAATGGCCGGCTATCATAAAGGGTCGTTTGATGAGAATGTCACTTTCTGTCAGAACCCCTCAGATAGACCAAGGTTATACTTATTAGGCAGCGCTATCACGTACGAGGCAAATCATATCCTTCAATTGATAGAAGAAAATCTCCGTATTGTAGGTGATTTCAATTGCGGACTTTCTCGACCCCTTCACATCAAGATCGAAGGACAGAGTATCGACGGCATCAAGAAAGCGTATTACAACCAACCGCCGTGCCTGTACAAAAGACCGCATCAGAAGTACTACGACTTCGTAGCCATGGAGATTGCCAGACTGAGATGCATCGGTATAATTGCATGGACACTGGATTACTGCGATGTTCATGAGTTCGAACTGCAGAAGATCGAAAAGGTATTCAACCTCCCGGTATTAAGGATACGGAGTGATTTTTCCTATCAGGGTAACAGCCAGTTGAGGACACGAATCGAGGCCTTTGCGGAGATGCTATGTTCGAGGATCTAATTCCGCAGAAGATCAGTCTCAAGGAGTGGAGCAGACAGTTCCGTATGCTCGACGATTCGCAAATAAAAAAGTACAGGTATTACACTAATGATGAGTGGGGTCATTATCTGTCTCCGCCGGCAACGTTCATGGTCTACGGTGCCAGGGAACTCAGAAAATTGAAATTCGACAATTCACTAGCCGCGCTCAGGCTCTGGGGGTTTACGCTCAATGAATCTGAAAGACTGTTCAGGGCGCGGCAGAGCGGTAAACGCATAATCGCAACAATGGGCGACCTTGGGACGATACCCGTTATCGCCATGGCGTTTCCTGACTGTATTCCGTTCTACCCCGACTGCACATGGTGGACGCCGTTCTTCAACGAATCTACGGTGCTTCTCGATAAGGCGAGTGAACTCGGCACGCCCGAAGCCAGTTGTTTTGTACGTTCAACACTTGCTGCTTTTTACAAAATGGCATACTTCCCAAAACCGGATCTGTTGTTTGCATCAACTGGCGCATCCTGCGATGATTACTCGTGTATCATGCAGATGGTTGCAGACCTCGGTTATGAATTGAACTGGCTCGAAATCCCCTATCGCAGGAAATTGCGGGACTACCACGCGGAGGAAAAATATTCTGGAACAGAGCATGGTTTTCAATATCCCGAACGTTTCGAAACATACTTGGTGAATGAATACAAGCGCGTCTGGCAAAAAATGCAGGCGCTGACCAATATTGGTGATCTCGAAAAACTCAGAGAAAGTATCAAAAAGAACAACAGACTGCGCCGATTGGTAGATGATATAAAAAACCTTACAACTGAGGCCGACACCGCACCATTTCCCGGTCTTGAGATGATGGTCATAGAATTCGGCAATCTATATGGCTACGCGGATACCGATGAATGGTTGGACATCCTGGAGATGATCAAAGAAACGGTCACCGGTCGTGTCAAAAAAGGAATCGGAGTCCTTCATTCGGATGCGATACCACTTGCGTGGGTCACCCCTACCGCAGACCCATTGCTGCTAAATATTGTTGAGGACATGGGCGGCCGTGTCGTGGCGACCGAATATGTCATCAACCAGGCACTTACCGAGATCGAGGAAGATATCGAACCCTTCCGCGCCCTTGCCAGGTCGTTCATGAACGCCTCCCTCATCGGTTCAACCGAAGAGAGAATCCGTCATATTTCCGAAAACATTGCTTCCGGCAGGATCGCAGGAGTCATCATCACCAACATGTTGGGTTGTTCCCATTGTTCAATGGAGACTAGGCTAATCGAACAAAATTTGAAAAACGTGCCCGTGCTCGCGATCGACATCCCTGCGCCACTGGGAATAACCGAACAGCTCAAGACACGAATCGCTGCCTTCATCGAGATGCTGAAATGAGCGATATTCTGACCCCACGTGAAAGATTTGGACTGCTGGTGATCGATGAAAAACCCGACCGCTGCAATACAATACCATTAATCACATCGCACGCCGCCACGGTCAAAGGTATGAAGCTCAGAGATTATTACACGAATGGTGAGAACATGGCGCGTGCGCAGATAGCAGCAATTGAAAAATACGGGCACGATGCGATATCAATTTTCTCAGAAGTAGGTATCATCGCTGAAGCAATGGGGACGGAATTCGAATATCCAGAGAACGACCTGCCGATCCAGAGGATACCGGCCCTCCAGAAACAGGATATCGAAGAAATCGAGATACCGATCCCGACCTCAGATGCGAGACTCCCGGTGTATCTCGATGCGATTGAATATGCTTACGACGCACTCGGCGACAGAATCCCCATACTGGCCTACATTCCTGCTCCATTCACGACCGGAATGATGCTCTCCGACCCGAACAAATTTCTCATCCAAACAATCAAGGAACCGGATCATGTCGCGGCGGTCATGGAGAAATCCCTCGCAGCGGCAATCGAATTATGTTACCATGTCATAGATGTCGGTGGACTGCCCATTATCGTTGATCCCCTTGCGTCGTCGAGCGTCATTAGCCCCAAAGCATATCAACAATACGCTCTCCCCTATGAAAGAAAACTCATCGATTTTCTACACCGTTACGACCTCGATGTTATACTACATATTTGTGGAGACACTACGCCAATTATCCATATCCTTCCGGAGACGCACGCCGACCTTATCAGTATTGACCGTGTGAGCCTAGCGGATACAATTGAAAAATTATCTATGAAAATTCGCGTGATCGGCAACTATGACACATCGCTGCTCGCCTTTTCATCCCCGGACGTCATAGCACGCGAAGTAAAAGAAATGGTGAAGCTCTCGATGAATGCGCACAAGGGTTACATCGCAGCAACAGGCTGCGAGGTTCCCATCCACGCCCCTTTCGAAAACGTGACAGCTTTCATAAATGCAGCGAAGGAGAACGGATGGTATTGGGATTAGACGTTGGGTCCAGCTACACAAAAGGAATTGTGTTTGACGGCCGGATAAGGGACAAGATCGTTTTCAAAACATCATTCAAGCCAAAACTGGCGGTCGAGAGAGCACTGAATGAACTCCGAGGCTACGACAGCATAGTCGCTACTGGATTCGGACGGGAGCTCGTCACGACGGCCGACAAGACGATAACGGAAATCACGGCATTTGCCAAAGGTGCATCTTATTTCGAACCTCAGCTTCGAACTATCATCGATATCGGCGGGCAGGATAGCAAGATCATCAAAGTCAAAGATGGGCGCGTCGACCGATTTGTCATGAATGACCGCTGTGCGGCTGGGACCGGAAATTTCGTTGAGAAAATCGCGCAAGCCCTTGACCTAAGCCTGGCCGAATTCGGCGAGTTGGCCGTGCATGCAGACCGTGCTGAAATCATTGATTCACTTTGCGTGGTCATGGCCGAAACAGAGATTCTTAGTCTCGTTGGAGAAGGTAAACGGCTTGAAGACATCGTTGCCGGGGTGTGCGACGCGCTCGTTCGGCGAATCGATGGTATAGGCAGCCAGATAGGCATTGAGGAACCAATATTGTTCTGCGGCGGCGGCGCCCTTAATCCCGGTCTTGTCAAATCGATGAGACGCATATTCAAGGAAGTCACCATTCCAGAGTATCCCCAATATGTCGGGGCAATTGGCGCTGCACTGTCGCTCTGACAGAGTTCATCGATTGTCCGTGCATATGGACTGGAGATAGACCATCATTTCCGACCCCAACCTTGACATCATTATACATATCACTATAATTTCACGTGAAGGATGCCATGAAAACTAAAGAAATACTGAGAAATATTCCATCGGTGGATAAAATCCTTAACTGGGATGAAATAAAGGAATCTCTCAAAATCCTCAACCAAGACCATATAACCAGGATCATACGCGATAACGTAGAAAACTACCGAAAACTTCTGATTGCCGGTGAAAAAATCGACGATAGTCGTTTGAAAAAAGCAATCTTAGCCGATATCCAGGATCTTATCACTCCCTATTTCTGCTATGCGGTCAATGCGCTCGGTATTGTTTTGCATACGGGATTGGGCCGTGCACCGTTTAACAAACACATTGCAGAAGTCATCCATGATATGTCCATGGGCTATTCACGGTTGCAAATCGATGATGATGGAAAGCGGGCTGACCGCTACAAGAAGATCAATCGCTTGCTTCAGATCTTAACCGGGGCCGAAGCCGGGATCATCGTCAACAACAACGCTGCCGCAACAATGCTCATCCTCAGTGCAATGGCAAAAGGCAAAGAGGTAATCGTGTCAAGGGGTCAACTCATTGAGATCGGTGGAGCATATCGTATTCCAGACATAATGGCGCAGAGCGGTGCGATAATGCACGAAATAGGCACAACCAATAGAACACATCTTAAGGACTATACAGGAGCAATAAATGAGAACACAGGTGCGATACTGCGCGTGCACCAGTCAAACTACCGTATTATTGGCTTCACCAAAGAAGTCCCATTGGATGAGCTTGTCGAACTGGGGAGAAAACACAATATCCCGGTTATCGATGACCTGGGAAGCGGAGCGCTGATCGATTTTGCCGCATATGGACTGCCCAAAGAACCTATGGTACAAGAGAGCATCGCCACGGGAGCTGACGTAGTCTGTTTCAGCGGCGATAAACTGATCGGCGGACCACAATGCGGAATTATTATCGGTAAGAGGCAACATATAGAGTTAATAAAGAAAAACCCGCTTACCCGGGCGCTGAGATGCGATAAACTAACTAATGCTGCATTAGAAGCCACGCTTCAAATGTTTCTGCTCAAAGAGGAAGATTTAGTATTAAATCACGCCGTTTTGGGCATTTTACTTAAACCATTAGATGAAATAAAATCTCGCGCGAAGCGTTGTGCGAGAGGTCTGAAAGCTGCATTTGGCAGCATCCTCGAGGTATCTGTACGCTCGGGCGTCAGTGAGATTGGCGGAGGTTCACTCAGTACAGAACAGCTGCCCACCTATCTGGTGGCTATCAAATCACAAGATATCGCGGCAAGCGATCTGGCACATGCCCTGCGGCGATACCAAACACCGGTTTTTACCAGGGTTGCCGAAGACAGTGTTCTCCTCGACTTCCGCACCGTTGTGAAGGGCGAGGAAAAGATAATACTTGAAGCCTTCAAGACAGTCCTCAAAATCTGATCATGTGTTTTGATCATTTGTATTTTACATTTTGGATTTGCTTAGTATTTAGATATTCGAATTTAGGATTTTCAGCAAACGGTCAGTATTATCTAATAATAACAACCGCGAGCAAGAACGAAGGAATCTGAAGGTGATGGATACGAGAAAGAAACACATCGTTATCGGTACCGCGGGACACATTGATCACGGAAAGAGCGCTTTGATAAAAGCACTCACCGGTGTCGACCCGGACCGGCTCAAGGAGGAGAAAGAGCGAGGTATGACCACAGACCTCGGCTTTGTTTTTTACAGCGCCGATGTAACTATCATCGACGTACCGGGTCATGAAAAATTCGTTCGGCATATGGTAGCCGGAGCATCGACTATTGACTTCGTGATCTTCGTGGTCGCCGCTGACGATGGAGTAATGCCACAAACGCACGAACACCTTGAGATTCTTAAACTACTCGGAATAAAAAAGGGTATCGTTGTAATTACAAAGAAAGACCTTGTTGAGAAAGACATGCTGGAAGTAGTAATAGACGATGTGAAGCGTGCCCTGACTAATTCTTTTCTGGAGAATGCGCCGATCATTAAGGTTTCAAATATCACCAAAGACGGTATCGAAGAACTCAGGAAATGCCTCGACGAGCTGATCACTCAGATCGAGCCAAAAACCGACCGTGGTATATTCAGGATGCCTATTGACCGCCGGTTCGTGATAAAAGGATTTGGCACCGTGGTTGCGGGCACGGTTTTATCAGGCAAAGTCAAAATAGGGGATACTGTCGAGCTACTACCCGAGAAAAAAAGTGTCAAAGTCAGGGGGATCGAAGTCCATAATGAAAAAGTAGATACCGTGGGCACTGGATTCCGCGCAGCCATCAACCTTGTAGGCGCTGACAAAGATGAGATCGACCGCGGTGATGTGCTCGCCCAGCCCGGTTTTTATGAACCATCGGAATACCTGAATGCATCTTTATACCTATTGTCTTCCGCTGGCAAGCCACTGAAGAATTTCAGCAGATTGCGGATACACGTCGGGACAAATGAAATATTCGGCCGCGTTGTGTTACTCGATAAAAAAACACTCGGACCAGGGCAAAAAGCAATGGTTCAGTTCAGATTGGAATCCCCGGCTGTCTGCGACATCAACGATAATTACGTAATAAGATCCTATTCGCCACAAATGACCATTGGTGGCGGCCTCATAATCGAGCCCAAAGCGACAAAAGCAAAGGGGTTTGATGAGGAACTGATCAGCCATTTGCAGCGCATGGAAGTCGGTGAACCCGTTGTGATCGTAGAAGAGGATCTATTGGCGAATTTCGATCTTCCAAGGAAACCCGAGGAAATCGCTCATGATGTTAACCTCCCCCTCGCAGAGACGAAAAACCTCATAGAAAATCTGATACAGCAGGGAAAGATAATATGTCTTGACGAAAAACGCGGGTTTTACTATCACCAGAAGAACCATGAAAAACTGAAGGCGCAAATCGTCGAAAATCTTGGCACCTACCACAAGGCGAATCCGACCGGCGTCGGGCTTTCCGCCCTTGAACTATTGAAGAATATCAGCCGCGGTCTCGATAAAGTTCTCCTGGACCGTACACTCGCAAAAATGGAAAAGGAGAAAATCGTACGCCTCACGCCAGACGGAAAGATCAATCTATTCGAGCACAAAGTAGTGGTCGACAAAGACCTCGATGCCACGATCAAAAAAATCGAGCAGCTCTTCATTGAAGGCGGCTATAAACCGCCCTCTTACCAGGATGTGGTTACCCGCAACCTAGATCCTGAGAACGTCGTAAAGAAAGCGTACCGTTATATGCTCGATACCGGGCTCCTGGTAAATGCCGGCGAGGGCATTGTCTTGCACCAGAATTATGTTAAAGCAGCAGAGCAAAAACTCATCGAATTCTTGAAGACAAATAAGGAAATAAGAGTCTCCCAGTTCCGCGACCTGCTCGATGCAAGCCGCAAGTTTGTCCTGCCGCTTCTGATATATTTCGACACGCGCGGTGTCACGATCAAACGAGGCGACGTAAGGGTGTTGGGACAAAAATACCGCTAACACTTCAGGTTGCGTACAACGAATAACGAAGTCCAGCATCATACGGTCACGAAACCCGTACAACGGTAATATCACACAGCACACGAGCACGCCGTTAATCCCGTTATTATCGTTATTCCCGCTAACGACTTATACCTCTGCCCTCACGGCAAGAAACGAATATCTTCGATGGAGTATCTAAACACGAAATGCTGTTCTACCCTTATGAACAATTGGAACGAATACGATCTACGAACACGAATTACAAAGGCATATCGTAACGAAGCCACAACGATACTAGCGATATTAACGATAATAACGAACAAAACGTTTTCGTACCATTGGGTCTTGATTTCCCCGATTTATCCATTATAATTATGTATGAAGAGGCTATTAATTGTACCCATATTGTTTGTTTTTATTATTAGCTGTGCCACCACCGGGCCTGGTGGTAAGAAAAGCTTGATCCTGATCCCGACCGATACAGAAGTCGAACTTGGCAAAGAAGTCGTAAAGGAAGTCGAGTCAACGGAAAAAATACTCAATAATTCGGAAGTTCAGAATTACGTCAGTAAAGTTGGACGCAAGGTTGCCAAAGTCTGCGATAGAAAGGACGTCACATACTCCTTCAAAGTACTCGATAACGAAGAAATAAACGCGTTTGCATGCCCTGGCGGTTTCATCTACATTTACAAAGGCTTGATGAAAAAAATGGATAATGAAGCACAGCTTGCTGCGGTCCTGGCTCACGAAGTTGGACATATTGTGGCAAGGCATTCAGTGAAAAGGCTCCAGGCAGCATACGGCTACAGCATCGTAATGGAAGTTGCTCTCGGCGAAAAAATGGGGCAAACAGCACGACAAATGGTCGACGCCGCAGCAGGAGTCATTCTGCTTGGTTATGGCAGAGATAATGAATACGAAGCTGATGATTACGGAATTCTGTATTCAAAGAAAGCTGGTTACAATCCGAAAGGGATGGTGCAGATTTTTGAGAAATTCAAACAAATGGAAGGACGTCCCCCCAATACCTTTGAGAAACTGTTGATGTCCCATCCACCTGCGGGCGACCGTATAAATAACGGAAATAAAGAAATACAGAAAATCGGCGGTACCAATCTTCCCTATTACGAAACCGAATACGCTGCGATAAAGGCGAAACTGTAAGAAAGTCAGGTCATAGCGTGTAGTAAACAATCCTAAGCATCTTCGGTCTTAGGCGTGGTCTTTGCTCTCTCCTCGAGTTTTCGCATGAGAGAATTAAGCATCTTCCCTACATCAGTGCACGTCTCAATCCACGGTTTCACGATTTCGTTTTCCATACAATGACAATCGGCAAGTTTGATAAGCCAATTCTCTGTTTCTGCAGCACTGCAGTGCGCCGTTTCAAGGTATCGAACATATTTTCTGCGGCCCCTCGAATAGAATCCCTCAGCAATGCTCGCACTGATGTTCCCGGAGCTCCTCAGTAGCTGCTCAAGGATGATCCCAGCTGTTGTCGTCCGCGGCAGTTTGTCTATCGTATGGTATATCGACACGAATAGATCATGTGACTTCTGCCACACTCTCAGGTCTGTAAAATGCTTTATCGTTTTGTGCTCATTAGGTTCCATAGTGTTTCCTCCTAATATTAATACAAGTTCCAGGAAGGTAATAACAACACTCGACCGTTGAGTGCTTTCCATACGGTATGGTTCTGTCCAATTTTAGGATTCGATGTGAGAAAATGAGTCTGTATTTGTGTTCTTAATAGAAGAGTGGCGGAGGCGTGTAGGAATCGAACCTACCGTCCCCCTTTCGAAGGACATCCGGGTTTGAAGCCCGTCAGGCACACCAGCACCCATCCGCCTCCACGAAATTTCCCCAAATCTTTGATTTGGCTGGAAATTTCAGTGGCCTCGTTCCAATCCTTCTGGAATGAGGCATCCTCAATCTTAAAACCCCAAATCTTTGATCTGCCTACAAATTTCAGTGGCCTCGTTCCAATCCTTCTGGAATGAGGCATCCTCAATCTTAAAACCCCAAATCTTTGATCTGCCTACAAATTTCAGTGGCCTCGTTCCAATCCTTCTGGAATGAGGCATCTTTAATTTCAATATCCCAAATCTTCGATCTGCCTACAAATTTCAGTGGCCTCGTTCCAATCCTTCTGGAATGAGGCATCTTTAATTTCAAAAATCCACCAAATTTCATATTTAGCTACAAATTTTAACCTCCCAACCTCATCTAGGGACCGCTACTTGGATTCTACCGAAAATCGGGTATAAAGTCAAGATACGCAGTCGAAGAGTCACATCACCTGCCCCAACCGACGCCGAGCGGCACATATTGAACAGTCATGCCAAATACCCATTCTTTGCTGCCTGAAATGAAAACCCCTGGACTGAACGGCCCCAACTTAAGAATACCGGGGTAAATGTTCAATCTAATCCTGTATTCTGGCGCCGTGGAGACCATAAGAGCAGCAAGAAGTGAATTGTTACGATCATAGAACACTCCCGCGCGCCAGGTCAGAACCGCAGTGAGCACCCTGCCCGTATCCTCTTGTGCTACTCTGACGAGATTCTCCACCAAGAAGCCGCCAGCGATGCTGAGAGCTTGTCCATCAACCCAGCGATGCGTGACCCCGAACATACCATGTAGACCGAAATGTGTCATCAAATGCCAGTTTTTTTCTTTCGTAAGGGGATATTTTGCGACATAAAACTGTCCCATATTCTCAAGATTGCCGTTTCTGAGATTGATAACGGGCTGCATCGACCACTCGGCAAGGTTCAATTTCTCGGAGAAGAAACGACAAAGCCTATCACTGGAAAAGAGCAGCATGCCGGCGGGATCAAAAATGAACAAATCCGCAAGATGATCTACGCTCAACTCTTCATTGCCTCTATTCTCAATGATCTCTGATAGGGCATGATAAGCCAGCATCGTACCAACAGACCAGAGCCTCGGGACTCCGAATCCGTGATACCGGTACCACTCCTCTGTTGCCCGGAAGTGCATACCGCCACCTATCACATGCAGAAAATAGTTGGGAACCCATTGATTACCCCTCTCCTTAACTGTCAGAGGCAGAACCTCAGTGGATATGAAACGCCACCATCCAAAACCGTTTATCGTACGCAGCGGATGCCGCACGGTTTCCCACACGTTTCTACCCCATTCTCCGTAAGGATACGTAAAGATCATCCTATCGTACTCATCGTATTTAGGAATTTGCAGAATACCATACCCACCGTTAATAATAACGTTCATGGGATTATAGTTCGCCTGTGTTCCGTAGGGCAATGCATGATAAAAAAAGTATGGGATCGTATCACTTGTCGGAAATACGTCAGTCTTCCCCTGCTCGGCGGCAGGATGAGCGACCGATACCACCTGAGCAGATAGCAGCAATATAATACCCGGGAAAATTACCTTAATGTTGATTACTCATTCTACACGTTTTTAGTAATTGGTCAAGGGCATGGGTATGAGTTGACATGACGTAGCATAATGATTATCATTAGTCCGAATGAGGAGGCAAGAAAATGCTCAGCCGATATAAGTCTATTTTTTTGATACTTAACATAAGCGCAATACTGGGATTTTCAATACCATCGATAATCTTTGCCATGCCGGCGCAGCATCAAGTTGATGCACCTCACTCTTGCATAGTGGGCAGGGCACTGGAACATCCAAAGAACCTACGCGACTACACAATTGAGACTTGCGCGATATTGATACAATTCAGCGACAACCCGGCTAACACAACCGAGCACTCGCCGGCAAGATATGACAGCATGTTCTTTTCAACCGGTGTCTACAATGGTCAGTACCGCGTCGGTAGTTTGAATGACTTCTTCCTAGAAAATTCATATGGTACAACCGATGTTACGGGTGGCATTGCCGGAAATCAATGGCACATGTCGGTCAATCCTTACAGTTATTACTACGATGGATACTACATGCTCTCAACCGGCCACCAACTTGCGAGTGATGCCGTAACCCTGGTCGACGCCATCGTTGACTTCAGTCAATATGACCTGAACAATGACGGCCACGTTGACGGCATATTCATTGTACACGCAGGGCCAGGTGGCGAAGACACCGGAGATCTCAACAATTGCTGGTCACATGCAATACCTTATTTTAATTACCCAACAAATGACGGTGTCACAATCGATGGTGCTACCAACGTTCCGGAGATCAATCTAGTAACACCCAGCCTGGATACGACGCTATGCTGTATTGGTGTCATGTGTCACGAGCTGGGCCACATTGTCGGCTTACCGGACCTCTATGACGGCTCGCGTAACACGTGGGGAGTCGGTTATTGGAGTCTCATGGGCTACGGCGCATGGGGTGCTGGCGGCAACACGCCATGGAGCCCCTCGCACGCCGATGCCTGGTGCAAGACCCAGACTAACTGGCTAACACCCATCGATATCACCGGTAATACATTCAACCTTGAAATACTCGATGCAGAAACTCATCCGGTCGCATATCGGGTCTGGAGAAATGGGATAGCGAACGATACTTTTTTTGTCCTCGAGAACCGACAGAACAAGGGATTTGATACACCGCTGCCTGGTAGCGGACTGCTCATCTGGCATATCGACCCGCACTATTCGTCTTACCACAACCGCGTCGATCTCGAGGAAGCCGACGGCTGCGACGATCTCGACAATGGATGGGGTTACCGTCCAGATCCGCATTATTACCATCATGAACTTGGCGATCCTGGCGATCCCTATCCAGGAGACAGCAACAATACTGTGTTCGATTCACTGAGCTATCCTGCAAGCACTGACTATTGGAATCACAATACTCACGTAACGGTCAAAAATATCGTTGTTTCGGGTGATACTGTGATCTGCGACATCATAATCGACCCACTCGCGATCGCTGAAAACCAAACTAGAACAGCAATCCCGCAACTTGCCGTCAGCCCGAATCCGTTTTCGAAGCTGTCGACTCTCAGCTTTAGCATAGAGCAAAGCGCAAAGTGCATAGAGCTCAGAATATATGATACTTCGGGACGTTTGGTCAGGAATTTGTATAACGCCATGTCCTATGCTCCATGCGCTATGCATATTGGTTGGGACGGGACGGACCAAACTAATCGGAAATCGCCCAATGGCGTCTATTTCGTCACGCTGTCAGTTAATGGTCACATCGAAACGCAGAAACTGTTGCTGATCAGGTAAAGGGGACAGGCTACTTTTTGAAGGACTCTGCGGACGTTTGCTACCATCTCATCGGCTAACATATAGAAAACACAACAGCCTGCAATTATATGTGAAAAAGTAGCCTGTCCCCTTTAATCTGTGAGAATGCTGTAAGGCTTTCAATTATGATATATTAGATAACAACAAGGAGGATATAGTCATGAAGATTCATATGGGATTTGCCAAAACCCTCATAGGTGTGTTCACTTTTCTCTTTGTCATGGTTGGTGCGGCTGATGAGATCCATGACGCCTCTCAACAGGGCGACATCGATAGGGTAAAGACTCTTGTGGAAGAGAACGCTGAACTGGTCAATCTTGCCGATGAAACTGGTCACACGCCACTACACTATGCGGCCGCAGGCGGACAGGTGGAAATTGCCAGGTTTTTGATCTCAGAAAAGGCAGATGTTAATGCATTGAACACAGTGAATCAGAGCGTTCTGTTATATGCAGCGTACTTTGGTAATGCCGAAATCACTGAAATGCTCATTGCCGACGGTGCAAGACTCAATGATCAGGATATCTTCGGAAGAAGTCCGCTCCACTATGCGGCAAGACAACGCAGTGTGGATGCGCTGATGTCGCTCATCGACAACAAAGCGAATTTGGACATCCGGGACAGCATTGGCGAGACACCTCTGCATTTTGCCATCCGTTGGGGCTATGACGATATCGCTGCAATGCTGATCGACGGCGGCGCGGATTTGGGCATAACCACAGATGACGGCAAGTCATACCTGCACATGGCAAGCATAAAGGGCTACACGGACGTTGTTGATTTGCTGCTAAAACATGGCGTGCAAGTGAACGTCCAGGACAACGACGGCAAAACACCATTATACTATGCCGCAAAGCATGGCAACAAGAAAGTTGCAGACGTACTCTCGGCGCACGGCGCAAAAGCAAAGGATATAGAAAAGAATTTTGGTCCCTCCCCCCTCCTGAACAAAGAACTCAAAACCAATGAAGCAGTTTTGTGGTATCTCGGACACAGCGGAGTCGCCGTAAAGACCAAAAACAACTTATTGATCTTTGACTATTGGAACTATGGTCAGCAGCCAGACGAATCATATCTCGCCAACGGCCACATTAATACCGATGAAATCAAAGACCAGAATGTCATCGTCTTTGTCACGCATAACCACATCGATCATCATGACTCGATAATATACTCCTGGCACGAATCCGTCCCAAACATCACATACGTATTCGGCTGGCCCGATACAACGGATTCGGAGCATGTTCGCCTCGGCCCAAGAGAGACGAAAAAGATCGGCGAAATCGAAGTAAAAACGATTCAATCGCCAGAGGCCGAAGATGCAGGCGGCACCTTTGTCGTCTGGGTTGATGGACTGGTCATCTACCACCAGGGCGGCTACAGTCATGATACGACACAGTACGAACTCTTCAAAAAGGACATGAACTATTTGGGTGAAGTTGCGAAAGACGCCGATATCCTGTTCCTCAGGATAGGCAATGATTGGCAAAATGAAGAGGCTTTGTTGACCATAGAGTCAGTGCAACCCAAAGTCGTCTTCCCTTTTCACGCCCGTGAACGTGAATCGGTATACAAAGATTTTGCCGAGCAAGCGACTGCGAGCGAAGTTAAAGGACAAATCATCAGTGCTGAAAACCGCGGCGACAGATATTCCTACACAAACGGGAGCATAGCTAAGTAGCCAACGACATCAATATTAATCTCATTTATAATGCCCCGTTCTTCCATTGAAAGAACGGGGTACTTTTTTGACCCCGATATTGACAATCGGTTATCGTATACTATAATAATCTGAACTGTAGTAAACTGGGGTTATCGGATGATAGGCAAAAAAGTATCACACTACAAGATACTTCAAAAGATCGGCGGTGGTGGCATGGGCGTTGTCTATAAGGCAGAAGACACCAAACTCAAGCGCACGGTCGCGCTTAAATTCCTCCCTCACGAATTCTCAGATGATCCGACTGCAAAGAAGCGCTTTCTGCAGGAAGCACAATCTGCCTCTTCCCTGGATCACCCCAATATATGCACTATCCACGAAATCGGCGAAACTGATGAAGGCCAGCTCTTTATCGCCATGTCCTGTTACGAAGGTGAAACACTAAAACAAAAGATACACAA